>DMMK01000701.1 GCA_003453085.1 Verrucomicrobiales bacterium | reverse complement strand
TTTTGAAGGGGTCAGGCTGGATTTCGATTCGCTTCACACCGCCGCCCATGTTTAGGATTTCGGCAATGCCCGAGATGCTTTGCAAGCGGCGCTTGATCGTCCAGTCAGCTAGGGAACGCACTTCACGAGGCGGCAGGTAGCCGGGTTCACCTTCCTTGATGGTAGAGCGCACGCCGACGAGAAGAATCTCACCCATGAGCGAGGCCACCGGCGTCATGAAAGGCTGCACGCCTTCTGGTAATTGCTCACGCACACCTTGAAGGCGCTCCTGGACGAACATTCGTGCTTTATAAATGTCCGTGTCCCACCCGAATTCGGCATAGACGAGCGATAGCGCCACGTCAGAATTGGAACGCAGTCGAGTCAGACCAGCTACGCCCATGAGGGCGCTTTCAATGGGCTGTGTGACCCGTGTCTCAACTTCTTCTGGTGCCAGACCGGAGGCCTCAGTCAGGATGATGACCGTTGGCTTGGTGAGGTCAGGCAGCACCTCCACAGGCAACTCCGTGGCTGTCTTCAAGCCCATCACCATGAGGATGAGCGAGACGCCAATGATGAGCGCCCTGCTGGCGAGCGCCCAATGAATCATTTTATTCAGCATACTAGTGCGCCTCCTTCTTGGTGGGGGTGGGGGCCTGGGTGTCGTTCTCGTCATCCACGCGGCTTTTCTTGGTGAAAATGGAAAGCAGCAGCAGGACAAAAAGAACGCCTGTGGCATACATCCACATAGAGCTGGCCCCGCCAGATTCTTCATGTCCATGCCCATCGCCGCCTCCTTGCTTGGCGGCCATCTCCGCTTTTTTCTCTGGGGTCAACTCACCCCCATCGGCGGCGTGTTCATGGCCGTGCGCAGCGTCCAATGCTTCCTTCAGCGAGACACTGCTGGCTCCGGCAAAAGAGAGTGAATATGCACCGCGAGTGACCACTTCATCCGCTGGCAATAGTCCGTTGGTAACTTCGACAAAACGGTCATTGATCTCGCCCACGGTGACAGGCGTTTTCACAAAGGCGTTCGCGAGGTCAAAATCCTTCACATAGACGAAGCGGTTACCTCCCTCGCCTTGCAAAGCGGCTCGCGGTACACTGACGACGCTGCTACGCTTGCTCATTACGATGCTGAATTCCGCCCTCATGTCCGAGCGAAGTTGCCCGCCATTGTTCGGAAGACGGAAGATGGCGTCGATTGTGCCACTCTCCTTGTCGGCACTGGTGCCGAAGCGCAGCAACTCGCCATCAAATTTCTCATTCGGCAGTGCAGCGACCTTGATATGCGCTACGGTTCCTGGCGTCATGCGCCCGGCTTGATGCTCCGGCACACGAGCGACAGCATAGACCTCGCTGAGGTCGGTGATCTCCAGCATCGCTTTCTCGGGGTCAATGGGATCGCCCAAGCGTGCATCCACATGGGTGACAAGGCCCGCCAGCGGTGCAACAAGAGAAATAACTGGTGGTGGATCGCCTGGCTGGCGGCTTTCCACCTTCGCAACTTCGTCGCCCAACTTCACTGTTTCCCCAGGCGATACCTTCAGCTCAACAATGCGCCCTGGAATGCGGCTACTGACAGCCGCGACTTTGCTGGGAATGGCCTCGATGCGGCCTAACGAAAAAATGGTGGCCTCGAAGTCGGTTTCTTCGACCTCGACGGTTTCGATGCGGAGGTTCTTCACTCCAGTCTCGTCGAGTACGACGGTGTTTGCAGCACGTTTAGCATCACCTTCGGCATGGACCACACCAGACATGGCGAGGGAGAGGATCAAAGAGACAAGGGGTCGTTTCATATTGGAAATCAGATGGGGATGGTGAAATTAGCGTTTTGTAGAAGTGACTGGCACTGCGGGCGCGTGTTTGCCGATGGCCGTCTCGTAGCGGATACGGGCGAGGTGAAAGTCACGCACGGCATCCAGAGCTGCGGCTTCGAGTTGCAGGCGCTGCTCGCGGGCGCGGAGAATCGTGAGCAAGTCGGTCTGGCCGCTCTCGTAGGCTTTTTCGAGCTTGCCAGTCTGCTCGATCACGAGCGGAAGCAGCTTGTCGCGGGTTTCGTGTGCGAGATCATAGCTGGTCTGCATGTCTTTCCGAGCATTCTCCACATCACTACGGATTTGCTTAGCAAGGGCCGCTTGCTCCAGACGCACACGCTCTGCGGCGGCGGTTTTCTCGGCCACTTGCCCCTCGTTCTTGTTCCAAAACGGTAACGGAAGCGAGATGCGGAAACCAATCACACCATTGGTCCGTCGATCATCTCCAGATGCATTTTGATACTCTGGCCCGGCGAAGATGCCAGCGCTCACGTCCTGCCACTTGTTGGCTTTGGCAAGACCGATGTCGGTTTGAGAAGCGACGAGCTTGGCTTCAGCGAGCTGATAATCTGCACGCATTATCCAATTTGCACCTTTGCCGGGCACGCCCATTTCAGGGAGGGTGCCGGAGATCGACAGAGCCTCATCTGGGTCAAGGTCTAGCATAGGCTTGAGAGTGCCCAACAGGCTGCGGCTCTCGCCTTCCAGCTTGCGGGCTTCCACAATGAGACGTTGTGCGTCCACTTGAGCCTGTGCGGCATCCAGCGCCGAGAGTTCACCTGCCTTTGCGCGTCCGGCAACGAACGCTGAGAGTTTTGTCGCCAACGCTGTCTGCTGCTGGCGCAATCCCCGCTGCTGCTCAATGGCGAGAATCTGCACTGCCAAAGTTTGCGCATCAGAAATCAAACTCCGTTCGGCATCTTTTACCTCCAGCTCCGCTGCGGTAACGAGCTGCCCGGTGAGCTGCTTCTCCAGCCGCAAGCGCCTGGTGATTGGAAACGACTGATCGAGCGATAGGGTGACCTCGCCTGGCGAAAGGAATGTTTCATTGCGTGAATCTAAGCCCACTGAGGGATTTGAGAGCCGCCCGGCACCGAGCTGGCGAGCACGAGCCTCCTCCACAGCCATGCGAGCGGCCTTGAGAGAAGGGTGCGAGGCGCGGACCCGTGATCCAATGTCCGAAAGGGTGAGTGTAACGGCAGATGCCGACGAGGCGGCTGCACACAGCAGCGGTAGAAGCAAAAAGGAATAGCGAAGCATGAGAAAGACAGTGGTTTGTGGTTTGCAGGCGTGGACATGCCATGCCAGGAGCAGTGAGAAGATCCCCAGTGCGCATCAGCCGTCAGTCGTGGACGGCAGCGCAGGCTTCTTACCTCAAACCAAAATCACCATACAACGTGCCACCTGCAACGATGCAGGCGGACTCTCCCCGGCTGTGTCCAGGGGTATCTTCATCCATTCATTCTCAGCGAGCGCTTGAATCAGCACCCAGTCATGAACCCAGGTCTCAATGACCAATACCCCAACAAAATCAGGAATCGAAACTGCCGTCAGGCTTGAGGGGGCAGCCTGCATGTCTACATCTAGAGGCGCGTGGTGATCTTTCTCGCCCTGATTTTCACAGTCGTTCGTGGAGGTTTCCTCGCAAGGAACTTCATGCGACTGATCATCCACCACCACTTGATGGCAGTGCTCAACTTCTGTCTCCACAAGAGCACTGCCATGGTCGCAGGCATAGCCACGCTGGACACCAAACACCTGCGCACACGCTACGACCAAGACGGTCAGCATGAGGAGAATGTGTTTGCGAGAACGTGACATGTGAATGTGCTAAGATGCTCTGACGCCCAATATATTCAATTTTAATTTTTTTAAAAGCCCCTGATTCTGGCATCACGAATCAGGAGCCTCGAAGTTCTTCAATCACTCGTCGCACGTACAAGCATATTCTGCGTTGCTACACCCGTTGCAGACATGGGTTTGGAGCTTGATACGAAAGTTCTTCACCTTCGCGTTAGGTGTTGCCTTGGCTTGCAGAACAATTTGGTAGCCTTCGCCATCTGGCAGTGGGCTCTTCGAGACCAGCATGTCGCCTTTCTTCTCAAACTCGATCTTCATCTTGCCGCTCGGCGCTTCGGCTGTGGCGGTGACGACTTCGGTACTGGCTGGCTGGGATTTCAGCGCGGCGTCATAGACGGCAATGCTGATGGTGCGGTTCTTCTCAACCAAGAATTCGGCGTGCTTATCGCCGAGTTCAAGGAGAAGGCCTTTGCGGGGACCAGCTTTGACTTTTGCATCAGCAAAGGCTGACGTGGTGGCAAGGGCGGCAATGGTGAGGATGTTTAACAGTGTTTTCATGGTTTGTCTGTTGTGGGTTTGGTTTTTCGTTCAATCCAGTCGTAAAGCACAGGCACGACGAGCAGGGTGAGGAAAGTCGAGGTGAGGATGCCGCCAATGACGACGGTGGCGATGGGCCGTTGTACTTCGGCTCCGGCTCCGGTGGCGAGCGCCATGGGCAGGAAGCCGAGACTGGCGACAAGGGCTGTCATAAGCTTGGGCCGCAGACGGGTGAGAGTTCCTTCGACAACGGCCTCACGCAGTTCCCGACCTTCACTACGCAATTGGTTAATGAAGCTGATGAGCATGATGCCAT
>DMMK01000033.1 GCA_003453085.1 Verrucomicrobiales bacterium | reverse complement strand
AGCAGGGGCGGGCCCTGCTGAGGCTGAACCGCACACCGGAAGCATTGCAAACGTGGTTAGGTCTGGCAAAGGAGCATCCCACGGACCTGGATCTGGCCGAGGATGTGGTGGAGCTGATGGCTGAAGAAGGGCTGTATGCCGAGGCGGCGGCGGAGGCCAAAACCTTGGTGGAGCGAACCAAAGCCCCTTCTGAAAAACTGGCCCGCCAACTGCGCCAGGGAGACCTTCTGCTGAGGGCGGAGAAACGTGACGAGGCACTGGCCGTGCTGGAAGCCGCCCTGGTTCAGAGCGGCCAGGACTCCTGGGTCGAGGCGGATGTGCTGTCGCGGCTGGATCAGGTATTCCGCCGGGAAGATGATCTGGACGGGCTGAAAAAGCGGCTGGAAGCTCTGACCAAAGTTCATGCTCAGCGCGTCAACATCGGCCTGGCATTTGCCCGGGTGCAGGGTGAACTGGGGGATGCGGAGGCAGCGGTGAAACTTTTCCGCGAGCTGCTGGCCCGCAATCCTGGACGGCGCGATCTGCAAGAGGCCTATCTATCTTTATTGGAAGGGCTGGACCGCATCGCAGAGGCGGCGGAGCAGGCCCAGGTGCTGGTGAAGCAGCATCCCGACGACAAAGAACTGCTGATCCACCTGGCGACACTGGAACAACGGCATAAGCGACTGCCCGAGGCGCAAACAGCCCTGACGGCTTACCTGGAAAAAAGCGTGGTCAATGGCGTGGCCCCGGAAAATGACCACCTGCGAATCGCTCGTCTGCTGGAGAACTGGGAGTTGAAGGAAGAGGCCAAGGCAGCCTACCAAAAGCTGGTGGCGGCGCATCCAGAGAGTGTCTCCGCTCAAGAGGCTCTGGCGCATTACCTGCATCGCAGCAAGGACGATGAGGCAGCGCTGAAAATCTGGAAAGCACTCGTCCAGAAAGGTGAGCTGGAGGATGTCTTGCGGGCAGGCCAGGCACTGCTAGCCCATGGCCTGACCAAAGAGGCCCAGGAGCTTCTGGTCACAAGGGAAAAGGATATGGCCGAGCAGACACGCTTTCTCGGCCTGCTGACCCAGCTTGCGCTGACTAACAAACAATCCGACAAAGCGGTCGCATGGTCGCGCAAGCGGCTGGCCTTAACGGGGGAAGCCTCCGGGCTGCAAGAGGCGGTAAAGCTGGCCCATCAGGCCATCCGCGATGGGCAGATGGCCGCCAAGATCATCGCCGAACTGAAAGGCCAGAAGGAAATGACCATTCCAGACCGCTGCCTGCTGGCGGAACTGCTGGAGGAAGCCGGGCAGCCCCAGGAGGCGGAGGCGGCCCTTCAGGCTCCGCAGGCCACGCCTGCGCAGCAGCTCATGCTCAGCACCCAGCAGGTACGGCTGCTGGAACAACGACAAGATTGGGCCGGGGCAGCGGAGGCACTGTCACTGGGAATGCAACTGCCCGGAGGCATGACCAGCGACCGGGCCCAGCAACTGGCGCGGCTGCACCGGCGCACGCTGGCTTATGACAAAGCGCTGACCGCCCTCGCCGAGTGGAAAAAACTGTCGCCGGGGGCGGTGCAGCCGTGGCTGGAGGAATCCGCCATTCTGATGGAGCAGGCCAAGCAATCCGCCGCGCTGGACGTGCTGCGCGCAGCTTCGCGGAAGTTCAGTGATGACACCGATGTGATGAGCACGCTGGCCGCCGCCCTGGCCGCAGCAGGCAAGATGGAGGAAGCACGCACCTCCTACATGGCCCTCTATGAACAGACGGAGGATCCTGTAGCCAAGCTGCGGTTTTTGACGCCGCTGGCGCAGATGTCCCAATACTCCGGCGCGCTACCACGTCTGCTGGAGGACTTCCAGCAGAGGCAGCGGCAAAACCGTGCCAGCGCTCTGCCCTGGTTGGCCCTGGCCACTTTGCATGCGGCGACCAACAATGACGAGGAACGTCGGCGCTGCCTCTATGAAGCCTCGCGCCTACGGCCCAAGGACCTGAGCCTGCTGACGGAGATCGCCCGGATCGAAGAAGAAAGCGGCCTGTATGAAGCTGCCCTGCGGACGCTGAATGCGGCAGCAACTCTAGACAGCAGCCCAGCCACGCGGCAGAAGATCGCTGCCCTGATGATTGAAAACGGGGATGAGGAAGCGGGCTACCGTCTGATCTTCGAACTGGCAGGAGTCAGCACGGCGAGTGCGCGGGCGATCGAGAGCATGGCGGATACGCTTTGCGAACATGGCCAGTGGCACCGTGCCATTTCCCTCCTGGACCCGCTGCTGCCACGCTTTCCCAAAGATTATCGGCTGCACTATCTGAAGGCCGTGGCCTTGGAGGAAGAAGGCAGGCAGGAAGAGGCCATCGCCGCTTTTGTACACCTGATGAGCCTGCATGAGGAACTGCCCGAGGTCCTGGCCGCCGCACCCGCAGCCAATGCCCAGCAGCCGCAGAGCTTCAGCCTGGAGCTCCCTTCCCTGCCCCCTGGCACCGCCGAATGGCTGCAACTGCCGAGCGTCTCTTACCTGGCCTATCAGCACCGGCAAAAGCAGCGCGGCAGCTATGGCCACATGCATGGCTACATGCAGATGAACCGCCCCGCACCGGGTGCCCTGCCCTCCGGCTGGGTGCAGCAGCCAGCGAACGTCACCAATCTCTCTGCTATGGCGCTGTATCACCTCGTGGAGATGGGCCAGGGACTGAAGGTGGATGAACGCGCCAGCCTGGTGAAGCACATGGAAGCCGCAGGCATCCGCGATTCCGCCCTGCTGCTGGAGGTGCCTGTGTATGAGGGCCAGCTCGGCATCCCCCCAGATTTGCTGGAGGCGCACCCGGACCACCAGGCACTGCACGCACTATGGCTGATGCATGTGAACCAATTTCAGGGAGATCTGCTGCCAAGCCTGAAACGCTGCGTGGCGCTGTTCAAGGACAGCTACCCTCTGCTGGCCTTCCAGGCGGGGATGGCGGCGCTGGCCCTCAATGAACCCGAGGGTGACGCCCTGGCAGGCGAAGTGCTGGCCAACGCGAAAAATCTGCCTGAGGGGAACAACAACGCGATGGGCTATCTCCTCAGTGCCGTGCAGCGCCGTTTGCAAGCCAGTGCAGACGGTCCACCCCTGCCCACTGAATTGACGCAGCAGGTGATGGCCTTGACCCAAGAATGGTCCGAATCCCTGTATCGTCAGCAAAGCTCAAAACAACAACCCTGGAGCGGCTACTCGCTGATCATGCTCTTTGTTGCCCTGGAAAACTGGGAGGTCGTGGCGGATCTTTTGGAGAAGGAGAACGCGGTTCACCTGAGCAGCAAGACCCCTCTGGTGCAGCAGCAGAGGTATCCTTCCAGCCAGTTTGAGCCCCAGCCCCTCCCCGCCATGTGGTCGGGCCTGGAGGTGGCCCCCAGCATGACGCAGATTTTTCAGCAACTGGGACGCGGAAGAAACGGCCTGGGCTTTCCGGGAGGAAGCTTCTCTTTTGGCGGTTCAGAAACGGAAGAAGCTGAGGATGGCGATGCCGGCACCCAAGCCGGACTGAAAAAAATGACTGCGGGGCTGAAGACGCCCAGCCTGAAACTGCTGCTAAACTGCATGCGCGGGCTGGAGGAAGGCAAAGCCGGGCTGACCGAGCTGATGAAGCAACCGGACCTGAAGACCGACGACTGGCTATTCGCCGCCAGTCTGGCGCAGTCGCTTCAGGACTTCCCGCGCCAGATCGCCTGCCTGCGTGAAGTCAGCACCCGCAAGCCAGATGCCATGGTGCAGCAGACCGTGGATAACGCCCTCATCTTTGGTGCGCTCCAGGTGGTCAACTCCGGCTCCGTCCTTTCCCCAGAGATTAAGCCCGCGGTTCTGGAGAGCTTCGAACGGCGACGGGCCGCCCTGCCTGCATCACCGCCCAACGGCTATCTGGTGGATGTTGCGGCGACTCTTGGCTTCACCGAGCAACTGGAGCTGCTGACAAAGACCGCCGCCACTCGGCAGCCCTCTGCACAGGTATCCCGCAGCAGCAGCAGCAATCCGTACTCGCGCCGTCAAAGCCAGACTCAGCAGGGCCCCTATGGCAAGCTGGACAAGCTGCTGGCCGATCAAAACCAGGCCGCCGTTTTTGCTGAATTCCAGCAGCAGGTCGGACGCATCGGCGACCTGTGGTTTGGAGTGAACTGGGGCAATGCCGACAATGAACTGCAGGCCCTGCGCGGCGTGCTGGATAAACGCCAGGCCACAGGCCGACTGATGGAGGAGCTGAAGGCCGCGCCGAAAATGGGCTGGCAAAACCTGCAACGGGAAGCGGCCTTTTTTGAACTCATGGGCCATGACCAGACAGCGGTGGAAACCTATGAAGCCGCGCTGGCCCTGAGACCCCGGAATTGGGAAGTGCGCAGCAGGCTGGCACTGCTCCTGGCCCGCAAGGATGTGGAAAAGGCCCTGCCCCATCTGGCGGCCATTCCGCGCCTGGAGCTGCGGCAGGCGCTGCAGCGGATCTGCCAGGAAATCAGCCCCCGGTCCTATTCCGGCCGAGTCTTCGAGCACCGTCTGGCGGTGATCCGACTGATGACAGCCTATGTGGAGAAACATCTGGACCCCAAACGACGGCTGGATCCGGCCCTAATCAGCCAGTTCTCCCAGATGCCCAACTACATCCAGCAGGGTGAGTACAATGACCTCTCATTCCCCGCTTTGTATGAAACGAATCCGCCTCGCGAAGCCCTTTCCGATGCGGCCACAAAAGTCCGGGATCAACTGCGCAGCTCCCATGATGCCTTCTGCCTGGCGCTGATGAAGATTCCGATGCTAGCGCAAAGCGGATTTGGCCCCTACGCCGGCCTTGCCGAGAAAGACGGCCAGCCGCCGGAAAAGCTGGAAACCCTGGCCCAGGAAATCTTGAACCGCCAGGTCCTGGCGCGCCGCTATGCGCCAAACCTGGGCTATTGGTTTGGCCGGTCACCCTCTCGCTACGGCGGCCAGAACAATCAAATCTCCATGCCCCAGCCAGAGGACATCCTGCTGCGGGTGCTGGTGGCCCGTAAGGAAGAGGCCAAGATCGAAACCGAACTCCTGCCACTAATCCGGAAAGCCAGCGGCCCGGCGGCTGAGAAGCAGATGAGGGCCTACACCCGCCTGCTAACCTGCCCCGAAGTGGAGTTCCTGGCCGCCGCTCGGATATGGAACCGCAGTCAGGAGGAAATTGGCTCAGTCAGCGGTTACCAGGAGATCACCCGAATCTGGGCAGAACGCCGCTTCAGCATCCCCATTCATGACATCTACCTGGAGAAGCTGAAGAGCCGCAACTTCAACGTGAATATGCAGCAAATGGCCGGCTACATGCAGATTCTGGCCAAAGCCGGAAAGATGGAGGACGCCGCCACCTTCCTGAATCAAACT
>DMMK01000135.1 GCA_003453085.1 Verrucomicrobiales bacterium | reverse complement strand
CGAGTGGTTTATGGCTCCAGTCTTGAAAACTGGCGTGGGGTAATTCTCACCGTGGGTTCGAATCCCACCCTCTCCGCCACTTTCTGAGAGATGAACCAGAAAGTACACTTTCAGACCCACGCTTCCCCGCAAACACGCGGCTTCACAAAAATAAGAGCGCGACGAAGGGGGATTAGAATCCGGGGGCGGCTGGTGGAGCCTTCGCCGAGCTTCCTGGGGATCTGTCAGCGTGATTCGACGTTGTCTTTGACAAGGCTGGCCTTGTCCGATTCGATGGAGAACCAGACGCTGCCTGTGGGGAGTTTGCGGCCGCAGTCCGTGGCCAGATTTTGGGTGATGAGCATGCCTTTGCAGGGGCGGGTGCTCCAGATGGCGGCGGTCGACAGGCCGGCAAAGGTATTGGCGCTGAGTGTGCAGGACTCGGTGCCTTCCAGCAGGATGCCTGTGCCTTCATCAATGCTCATCGGCGTCTTGCCTTCCGCTGGGCGTTTATCCTGGCCGGCCCCAATGTAGGTATTGCCAAAGTTGTTGGCGGATAGGGTGTTCCGGCCTGAGTCTGCGCTGACACGAACGGAGAACTTGGGGGCAAGGGAGAAGGTGGTGGCACTGATGGCGCAGCCGTGGGCATCACGCAGATCAATGCCGCCTTCCAGATGATGGGCGATCACATTCGCGCTGAGGGTGATGCCGTAGCAGTCCCGGTCCAGGATGACGGCGGTGCCATTGCATTCCTCGATCATGTTGCCGCTGACGACGGAGCCATAGGTGTTTTCGATCACCACGCCATGCCGCAGGTGGTCGTCCACGTTGTTGCCGTTCATGCACAGGTTAAAGGAGTCGGTGCAGTGCAGGGCATCCTGGTTTTCTTCAAAGTGGTTGGCATTTACCACGATGTCATGGCAGTTGATGATTTCGACACCACACTTTTTGTTATACGTAAAGATGCAGGCACTGATGCGAGGGTCTTCAAAACAGTCCAGCAACTGCACTCCGTGGCCGCCATGATGATCCACCGACATGCCGCTGAGGTAGATCTCCTGGATGGATTCGGCAAAGATGCCGTCGCCGCTTTTCTCCTGGCCCTGGATGCGGAAGTCTGCCAGCTGCACACGCCAGAGCTTGGCTTTTTTGTCTTGGTCCAAAGTCGGCGGGCGGAGGATCAGCGCAGGTTTGCCCTCCTCGTTTTTATTGATGATGCAGGTGGCGGCCCCGGCACCGACGATGCGCGTGTCGTCCGTGTGAATGCGCAGGGGCTCGGTGATCTCAAATTTGCCGGCAGGCAGAATCACCAGGCCACCGGAGACGGGGACGGAATCAAAAGCGGCCTGCAGGCTGGGGAATTTGGCCGCATCCACGGTGACGGGCGGTGCGTCGGCGGCGAAGGTGGCGGTGACAAACAGGCAGAGCAGGGGAACGAGGCGCATGCCAAACCTACGTGATCGAATGGAAGGATTGTGCGCGCAGGTTGCAAGCGGTGCCGGAAATGCTCCATTGGGACAGATGATTTTCTCCGTCCGATTTTTCCTCTGCATCCTTTGCCTGGGGCCGCTCGCCATCCAGGCCGCCCCCAAAGTGAAAACCCGCAGCGCGGCGGGCAAGCCGAATGTGCTCTTCATCATCGCGGACGACCTCAAGGACTACGTGGGCTGGATGGGCGGGCATCCCCAGGCCCTGACGCCTAACATGGATCGCCTGGCGAAAATGGGCATGCGCTTCACCAATGCCCACTGCAACTATGCCCTGTGCAATCCGTCCCGGGCCAGCCTGATGACTGGCCTGCAGCCTGCCTCCAGCGGCGTTTATGGCAATGAGCAGGACTGGCGACGCAGTGTGCAGGTGGCGGGCAAAGCCACTCTGCCGGAGCATTTTAAGGCCATGGGATTTGCCACGGCTGCCGGTGGGAAAATCTTCCATGCCAATCATGGAGGCCCCGAGGGGCGGCTGGCAGGCTGGCATGGTGGCCGGCGTGGCTTTGAGCTGGATGCCGCCTGGGACACCCGTTTTCCAGAACCAGGGGTGCAGATCCCTGACCTGCCTATACATACCGGACAAAACTTCAACGGCATGAACATCTGGCATTGGGACTGGGGCCAGATAGATCTGCCGGATGAGCTGACGGATGACGGTGCGGTCACCACCTGGGCGGCTGATTTCCTGAAGCAGAAGGCGAAGAAGCCCTTCTTCCTTTCGGTCGGTCTCTACCGTCCGCATTCGCCCTGGTATGTGCCGCAGAAGTATTTTGACCTGTTCCCCCTGGACAGCATCCAACTGCCGGAAGTGAAGGAAGGGGACCTGAACGATGTGCCTGAGTTTGCTCGATCCCATGACAAACCGGGCAGCCATCATGAAAAGATCCTCAAGGGCAATCAGTGGAAGGAAGCCGTGCGTGCCTACCTGGCCAGTGTCGCCTTTTGCGATGCCATGCTGGGGCGTGTGCTGGATGGCCTGGCCAGTGGACCCAATGCGAAAAACACCATCGTCGTCTTCACCTCCGACCATGGCTGGTACCTCGGGGAAAAGAACCTTTGGCACAAAGGTAAGCTGTGGGAGGAAACGACCCGTGTGCCCTTGACCATTTATGCGCCCGGTCTGACGAAGGAAGACACCGTGAGTGATCAGCCCGTGTCGCTGGTGGATTTGTATCCGACTCTTTGCGATCTCGTGAAGGTGGCCAAACCGGAGCACCTGGACGGCAACAGTCTGCTGCCTCTTTTGAAAGATCCCTCCGGCAAGAGCGATGGTCCTGCCATCACCACCATGGGTGGCGGGGACCGGGCGAGCTATGCGGCTCGCAGCGACCGTTGGCGCTACATCCGCTATGCCGATGGCAGTGAGGAACTTTATGACCATCAGGCCGACCCGCATGAGTGGACCAATGTGGCTGGCGACTCTGCCCATGCCTCCCTCAAGCAGGAACTGGCGGCTTTCTTCCCCAAGGAATTCAAGTCCGCCTCCCGCCCGGCCAAAGAAGTGGGCAACACCCCCAGCGATGACGGCAGTGCGCATCTGAAATTGCAGATCGGCGATGAACTGAGCGCGGAAGAATCCCCCAACATCCAGGGGCGAGGTCTTTTTGTGGATGCCGTCTTTGATTACAGTCCGCGTGTGGATGCGGACAGTTCTCTGGTCTCGCAGGGAAATGGCCAGATGGGGTGGGCTCTGCATATGGTGGCGGGCAAGCCGACCCTGAGCATTTTCCAGGATGGCAAAGTCACCTCCATCACGGGAGACGGACTGGTGGAAGGGACCTGCAATGTGCGGGCCATGATTGATGCCGATGGTCTGATGTCCCTGGCCGTCCCCGGGCGCAGCGAGGTGCTGGGTGTCACACCTTTTGCCAACGGCTTCCCCACTCAACCCACCCTGGGGCTGGGGGCTGGCATCAGCTTTGGTCCGCTGAGTGTGGCCGAGTTTCCAAACAGCACTCCTTGGGATGGCAGGGTCTATCGCCTGCGGGTGACCGTGATGCCCCCTAAAGAGACAGTCGCGAAGCCGGGCAATTGACCTGCGGTCAGAAGCGGGTTATTGCCTTTCCTACCAATCTCATGCGCTGCCGCATCATCAAAGACTTCCGCTTCGAGGCCGCCCAAACGCTGCCTAATCTCCCTGGGAACCATAAGTGTACCCAGATGCATGGCCATAGCTTCAAAGTGGAGATCGCTGTCGAAGGCGAGGTGGACCCCCACATCGGCTGGGTGTATGACCATGCTGAAATCAGCAAGGCCATGAAACCCCTGCTGGATCGCATGGACCATGCTTACCTCAACGAGATCGAGGGCCTGGAGAATCCGACCATCGAAAACATGGCTGCTTGGCTGTGGAAAAAGCTGGCCCCTCAGCTTCCCGGCCTGTGCGAAATCGTCATCTACGAGACCCCGACGGCGCGCTGCGTTTTTCGTGGGGAGTTCTGAGGTGAGATAACCTTATGCATTGGACGAAGCCCTTTCAGGCTCTGGCGCTGGCAGGGTTCAGCGTCAGTGTGACCTCTCACTTTCTGGCGATCACGGGGATGATGGAGGCTTTTCCTTCGTCCGTCATGCTGCTGCATGGAGGCGTTTTTATCGTCTTTATTCCTGCGGCCATCGTGGGGAGCCGTGCCGCCAAAGGCATCCCTCGAAAAGATGTTTGGAAGGTCATGTTGGCCCACTGTCCCGCTTGGTTGAGACGGGTTTTCTGGAGCGTATGTATTTACGCCCTCCTCAACTTTATGACCTTTACCTTCACAGTGTCCACGGGGATGCCCACAGGAAAAGATTCCCCCTTGGGTGTGGGTGCAGCCGTGGTTCGTGCCTTTTCAGGCCATTGGATGGTCTTTTACCTCGCTGCTTTCGTGATCCTTTACTCTGAAGAGCGCAGGAAACGGCAGGCAGCAGAAGAGACCGTCCGTTAACGAAACACGGGCGAAAGCAGGAACGGGCTGGACTCACGGATGGCCGAGGCTTCACGGCGCTTGCCGGAGCGTTGGCTTTCAAGATGAGCTTTTTTGCCACGGATGTTTTCCACCCGGGTCGAGGTCTGGAAACCGCTCATCGAGAAACGTGGAGTCAGACGGCTGATCTTGCTGTCCATGGTGCGCAGGCTCTGGACGAGCAGCACAATCAGGGCGGAGTTCAGCACACTGCCGAGAAGCAGCAGGATATACTTGCCCGCCACCTTGGCCAAAGCAGGCAGCCAAACGGAGGTTTCGGAAAGAAATTTTAAAGCTCCACTCTCTTTGCCAGAGCTCTGGGCTGAGGCGAGATCGAGCATGAAAAAGCAGCCCACAAGAACAAAGAGGGCAGCCGTGAGAACAAAGGCAAAATCAAAGCCAGACACTGAAGTCCGGGAAACTCGGCGGGCAGAGGGCTCTGCCAAGTGCATGATCGGGGTGGCAGGACGGATC
>DMMK01000306.1 GCA_003453085.1 Verrucomicrobiales bacterium | reverse complement strand
TCGTCGGCGCGGTGGGGTCCGGGGCGACGGTGCTGGAACTTCCCGCTGGCCAGACCGAAACCATTGGCCTGCTGCAGGGTGGGGAAAGTAGCAATGGCACCGTGCTGCTGAATGCAGGCTCCCAGCTCACGCTGAACCAGAGCGATGGCGATGGCACGGCCAACGAAAACTTTATCTTTGGCGGTGCCTTTTCCGGCAGTGGCACCCTGGTGAAAACCAACATTGACTACCTGACCATCACTGGCCTGAGCGCGGACTTCACAGGTGCCGTGGTGGCAGACCTGGGCCGCATTGATCTGCAGGGGGCTTCTGGCCGCCTCAGTTCCGCCACCTCCTACACGGTGAATGCCGGGGCTGAGCTCATCTTCCGCCAAGATCAGACCAGTTCCATCAACCGCCTCAGTGATTCCGCGCCCATCACGCTGAACAACACCGCAGGCACCGTCACTGTCTCTCCTCGCAACGGCCTTTGGAACTACAACCAGAACCAGAATTCCACCCGCACTGAAAACGTCGGCCCGATCACCCTGGGCTATGGGCACAACCTGATCCTTTCTCATGGGAACAATGGCACTGGTACTGGGACCTCCACCATCGCCGACTTGGTTGCGGACACGCTTTCACGCGGCACGCAGCGTGCGACACTTTTGGTTCGCGGACCTGCGCTGGGCACCACCACGGCCACCCAGCGCGGCCTCATCCGCTTTGATACGGGTGCCACGGCGACGCTGGACGGTTATGAAGTGGGTGGCGGCGGTCTCATCACTTCGTCGAACATTTCCATCATTCCCTGGATCATCGGTCACTCGGATGCCTCTGGCACTGGCAATACCCTGGTGACTCACGAGTCTGCCGCGCTGGGCCTCCGCCCGCTGGCCTCGACAGAGTACATCAATGATTCCGCCGCGATCACGGGCACTCTGAATAACAACATCCGCTACACGGCCTCCGCCAGCCTGACGGCCACGCCGACGGCCATCAATGCGCTGGTGTTTGATTCTGCCACAGCCATCGCGCTCAGCGGCACATCTTCCTCGATGGAAGTCACCAGCGGCACCTTGTTGTTTGCAGGCAATGGCAGCCACAGCATCAGCGGCATCTCCGGAATCACCGCCGGTGGTGGCCGTGACTACTCCATCTTCACTACCGGCACCGGGACGGTCACGCTGGATCCGGCACTGACCTCGGCTGTCCCGTTGGTGAAATCGGGTGCAGGCACCCTGCGCCTCACCAACGTGCTGAACGCCTTCACCAGCGTTTACCTGAATCAGGGGAACATTGAGATTTCCAACATTGCCGCCCTTGGCACAGGAGCGATCAATTTTGCCGGTGGCCAGCTCAATCTGGGCACGGGTTACACGGGGGATCTGGGCAGCCGTGTGTGGAATGTGGGGACAGGTGGCGGCACCATCAACGTGAATGCCATCAATGCCACGGCCACCAATCTGATGCTGACTGGGGATGGCGGGCTGCGCAAACTGGGTGCTGGCACGCTGACTTTGACCGGCACCGCCGCAAGCACGCACACGGGGCTGGTCACCATGGCTGCAGGCAACCTGGATCTGAATGTCAGCGGTGGCAATGCCATCGGCACTGGGGGCCTGCTCATCAGTGGCACCGTCTCCAATCCGACCGTCCGCCTCCTAGCCAATGACCAGATCGCTGATACGGCCAAGGTGGAAATCCTCCAGCCGACGGGGGTTGCCCACCGTTTTGACATCAACGGCTTCAGTGAAACCATCGGCAGCCTTTCTGTCACCAGCAGTTCGACGACGGGCACCATCGTGGCCACCGGAGCGACTGGCGTGCTGACGGTGATGGGGGACATCATCCTGAACAACAACCGTATTGCCGATGCCAGCACCACGGAGTTCCAGCTTCTGATCACCGGGGCTGGAACCGCGACCGCTGGAACGCGCACGGTCACAGGCACGCTGGACCTCGGCGGTGCTGATCGCCGGATTGTGGTGGAGAGCAACCAAACCAACATGACCTTCCGCAACGACGCCGTGATCGAGACGGTGATCCGCAACGGGGGCATCATCAAGGAAGGCTCCCGCACGCTTTATCTCCGCGCCGACAACACGTATGCTGGAGCGACCACCATCAACCAGGGTCGCATCAGCATCGCCAGCGCGACGAATCTAGGCGATGGCTCGTTGACGAACACTCTGGCGCTCAATAATGGCGGCGTCCTGCGCAGCACCGGGGCCACGGTGGACCTGGGAGTGAACCGCAGCATTTCCCTGGGGGGCTCGGGCGGCAGCCTGGAGGTGGTTTCTCCGAACCAGCTCACGGCCTCCGGTATCATCTCTGGAACTGATTGCGCGGTGCTGACCAAAGTTGGCACGGGCACCTTGTTCCTCACCAACGCCAACACTTATGTGGGCGGTAGCATGATCAGCGCAGGCACGCTGGTGGTGAACAACCTCACGGGTTCGGGCACAGGCAGCGGCACGGTCACCGTTGGCATTGGCAGCACCCTGGCGGGCACGGGCAGCATTTCCGGCCTGGTGGCCAACAGTGGCATCATCGCCCCTGGCTCTGTGGACAGCGGCGGTCTGAGCACCCTCGGTCAGTTGAACATTGGTAGCCTGAGTTCCACTTCGGAATCCATCCTGCTGTTCCAGCTTGGCGGGGCCACAACACTCGATCTGGCCAATGTGCAGGCGTATCAGGCTAATCCTTCCGGCTTCAGTGTCCCGGCTTCCTGGACCAACTATGAATCGGGAACGACCCAGCATGACCAGCTCTACATCAATGATCCGAGCGCCCCGAGCCTGCTGACGACGATTCAGATTTCCAACATCTTCCTGAACGGCTTTGTGCCGGACTACGGGCATGTCTTCCAGATCCTGGACTGGACGACCCTGGGCACGGCTGCAGCCACGGGTACGCCAACATTCAACCTGCCGACGCTCACTGGCAGCCTGAGCTGGGATACGGGTCTGTTCAACAGCCACGGTCTGATCGTCGTCGTGCCAGAACCCAGCCGCCTCCTGCTGCTCTTCATCGGGCTTCTGGGACTGCACTTCCGCCGCCGTCGTTGATCGGGGGCTGGGGCTTGCGGATGCGAATGGAGGGACCCGTGCAAGCGGGTTTCCTTCCAGCGGGATTCAGCCTCGATGCAAAAATGGTTAGGCCATCACCGCAGCCGCAACCTGCGCGGCTGCGGCTTCATTGTAGAGGCGGGTGATCAGACTGAGGCCGAAAGGAAAGGCGGTGCCTGCACCGCGTGAGGTAATGATCTGACCGTCCTCAATCACGGCCTGGGCAGGTTCGGCCCGTGTCAGCTCGGCATAGGTGGAGTCGTGGGCGGTGTAGCGGCGGCCTTCCAGGAGGCCGGCATCGTGCAAGACCAGCGGGGCGGCACAGATGGCGGCCACGGTTTTCCCGGCGGTGAGGAAATGCCTAGCCAGGGCGGCTGGGCGACCGTCTGCGCGCAGAGTTTTAACGGCGGGACCACCGGGGATGAAAAGGAGATCAAAGGAGTCTGCTTCCACGCTGGCCAGGAGGGCATCGGCATGGATGACGATGCCG
Organism: Verrucomicrobiales bacterium; assembly: GCA_003453085.1. Taxonomy (GTDB): domain Bacteria; phylum Verrucomicrobiota; class Verrucomicrobiia; order Verrucomicrobiales; family Verrucomicrobiaceae; genus Prosthecobacter. The sequence goes on along the minus strand of DMMK01000306.1, from coordinate 80 downwards.
CTGCGACCTGTGACATGCATGCCTTCGCCCAGGGCCGCCATGACCACCTCCGCCCCGGCGCGGCGCAGGAGGTCCACAGG
>DMMK01000133.1 GCA_003453085.1 Verrucomicrobiales bacterium | reverse complement strand
GCCGTGTTGCGGACCACCTGTGCTTGCAGGGCCGCCAGCGGGGCCAGCGTCTGGTTGCCGTTGGTCATTTCCTCCGGCTTCAGCGGGGCGCGCAGTTCGCCCAGGGCCAGTTGGCTGACGGTGGCCAGCAGCAGGATCAGCACTTTGGGGGATGGCAGGGGTGTGATCATCCTTCTTCTTTCGGGCGGATGCCCAGAGTGATTTTGACGTCGCGTTCCGCGCTCACGTTGCGCAGCCTCAGTTGCACCTCCTCACCGGCAGGGCGCACCCGCACGGCATGGGTAAACTGCGGCAGGTCGGTGATCGCCTCGCCATTGAGGGAAAGGATGACGTCGCCGGTTTTGATGCCAGCCTTTTCTGAGGGGGAGCCAGCGATGACCTCCACCACCTCCAGTGCTCCCTTGGCATTCATCTCCGTGCCGATGCCCAGGTACCCACCGCTGCCGATGCCCCAGGTATGGATGACATGGCTGCCTTTCATCTCATCCCAGGACCGCAGAAAGGGGGCCATGGAGACGTGCATGTTCTCATTGCGCCCCTCCCAAATGAGGCTGTGGATGCCGATGACGTCGCCATTCAGATCAAAGAGCGGGCCGCCCGAGTCGCCCCCCATCAGCACACAGTCGGTCTGCAGCGAGTTGGCGGTCTGCTTCACAATGCGGCCCACACGCAGGACCACGCCACGCTTTTCATCAAACCCGCCCGGGTGACCGAGCGCAAAGCACCACTCCCCCGGCTGCGCCTTGATCACCTGGCGGGAAACCTTGACGTGCGGCCATTTGCGCTCGGTGTCGTTCAGCTGCATCAGCGCGGCATCGGTGGTCTTGTCCAGCCCCAGGGTGGTGGCCTGCACCACCGTGCCATCTTCCAGGATCACGCGCAGCTCACGGCCAGGGCGTTCCGCCACATGGGCAGCGGTGAGGATGAGACCGTCCTCGCTCATGATCACCCCGCTGGCCGTGCCATCGCCAGTGAAGATGGCCACCACGGCGGGGCGTACCTTGGGCAGCAGCGATTGCACATTGTCCTGCAATTTGAGGAAGGGTTCAAAGTCCGGCTCCCCCGCAGCGAAAGCAAATCCTGGCACGTGGAGGAGCATCCACATGAGCCGGGCGAAGAGCGCATTTTTCATAACGACTCAATTCTAACGTGCAAGAAGTCCAAAATTCTCCTTAATTCCGAAGCGAGATTCAAGCCAAGTCTGTCAAAGCCCTGAGAAATCCAGCTCAAGGCGAGTCCCAGGCCCGAATCCGTAGAATACTCGAACCCTCGGTTGCGTCCAAGCCACCTCATGAAACGCCCGCCTCCCGCACCCCATCGTACGCCGCCTCCACAGTCCCGCTGGCGGCGCTGGTGGCGGCTGCTGCTGCTGGCTCTCATGGGCGGCAGCCTGCTGGTCACCCTCACCATCGCAGGCACCCTCGCCTTTTATTCCCACCTCGCCCGGCAGTATGACCTCAGCAAGCTGGGCGAAATGCCGGAGCGCACCGTGGTCCTGGATGCCCAGGGGGAGATGCTGGGCCGCATGCATGGGGAGAACCGCATCGTGGTGCCGCTCAGCCAGGTGTCTCCTTTCTTTGTCAAAGCGCTCCTGGCTCGTGAAGACTCCCGCTTTTATGACCACGGCGGCATTGACTATGTCGGCGTGGCACGTGCGACGGTGAGGAACATCAAGGACCGCCGCGTGGTGCAGGGGGCCAGCACCATCACCATGCAGCTCGCTCGCAACAGCTACCCGGACCTCAACGACCGCAGCTTTCACCGCAAGATGCTGGAGATGATGCTGGCCCGCCGCATCGAGGGTTACTGGACGAAGGACCAGATCCTCGAGCATTACGTGAACCGCATCTTCTTCGGCACGAACCTCTACGGCATCCAGCGCGCCAGCCAGGTGTACTTTGGCAAGCACGCCAGCCAGCTCAATCTGAGCGAGGCCGCCCTCATCGCAGGCATCATCCGCAGCCCGGTGCGCTTCTCGCCCTTCCGCAATTTCGATGGAGCGCTGAAGGAACGTGACGATGTGCTGAAGCGCATGGTGGCCACCAAAGTCATCACGACGGAGGAAGAACTGGCCGCCCGTTATGCCGACATCGCCCTGCACGCTCAGCCCGCCTTTCAAAGCCAGGGTGGTTACGCGCTCGATGCCGTCCGCCGGGATTTGGATCGCGTGCTGGAAGATCATGAGATCGAAGACGGCGGCCTCATTGTTTACACCACACTGAGTCAGGAACTGCAAACACTGGCCGAACAGTCCGTGGAAAAGCGCCTCGCGGTGGTGGAAAAACTGCCCGGTTACAAGCACCCTACGAAGGCTGCCTTTGACGCTGCCTGGGACGGCACCCAGGAGGTCGCCTCCACCCCGTATCTCCAGGGCGCGGTCACCATTTTGGACAATGCCACTGGCGGCATCCTCGCCCTCGTGGGCGGGCGTGACTATCGGCAGAGCAAGTATAACCGCGCCACCCAGGGCCAGCGCCAGATCGGCTCCACCGTGAAGCCCTTTGTCTATGCCACGGCCATCGCCAGCGGCTTCCTTCCCGGCACTTTCATTGACGATGCCCCCATCCAGCCCGGCGAGATCGAGGGCGCCGGGGCAGGGTGGTCCCCCCAGAACAGCGATGGCAAATTCTCCGGCCAGCAAACGCTGACGTACGGGCTGGTGCAAAGCCGCAACACCATGACCATCCGCGTGGGCAACTACGCGGGGCTGGATCGCGTGCTGCATTTGTTAGGCGATGCCGGCATCGGCGGCAGTGCCGAGCGCACCCCGCAGATTTTCATCGGTAACCTCGGCGGCACCCCGCGGGACCTCACCAGCGCCTTCAGCATCTTTCCCAACGACGGCATCCGCCGCCGCCCCTTCCTGATCGACAAGGTCACGGACAAGGCTGGCAACATCCTTTACAGCACCAGCCTGCTGGAGGCCGATGTCGTCAGCCCGGGCGTGGCCCATCTCATGCGCCGTATCCTGGGGCAGGTGATGGACCGTGGCACCGCCGCCAGCGTGCGCAGCGAGCACAAGTTCAAAGAGCCCGCTGGGGGCAAAACCGGCACCACCAATGATTACAAGGACGCCTGGTTTGCGGGCTTCACCGACCGCGTCACCTGCGCCGTGTGGGTGGGGCTGGACAAGCCGCAAACCATTGTGGACCAGGGTTATGGTAGCCGCCTCGCCATCCCCATCTGGGCCGATGTGGTGAAAAAAGCCGTTGAGCTCGGCTACATCCCCGCAGGCCCGCGTGTGGAGCCACCGCTAGCCGCCGTGCAGCTCTGCCACCTCAGCAGCCAGCTTGCCACCCCCGCCTGCGCGGCGAGTGGCACGGCCTATGATGAAAAGCTGCCCTATGACCTCATCCCCCAGGGCAACTGTGGCGCACACCAGGGTGTCATCGCCGCCCCCCAGTATGAGGATCAGCCACGCGGCAGAAGCCCCGGCCTGCTGAATCGCATCCGTGGCTGGTTCCGTTAGGCACGTTTGACGGCCCTTACGGGAATCCTTCTCAGATTCGCTGCCACCTCACCAGCACAGGCCTTCGTAGCTCCACGGCAGCGCCTTGAGTTCGCGCCAACCATTGACATCGATCACGCTCTTCTCCGCCGTCACCCATGCGGCCAGTTCCTCCGGCTTCACGCATTTTTGGGAGGCGATGATGAGGTCGCTGCCCTCCACCACTTCGCGGGCATCCTCCCTCAGCAGCGAGGCCAGGTGCGGCATGCGGCGCTGGATCTCGGCTCACGCGGGACGGGGGTGGCGGCGATTTCCTGCGCGCATTCCTTTGGTCTTACAACGACGGTGCTGCAAACACTGCTCAACGGAGTGCCCACCTGCTTTGCGCCGCAGCCGTTTGCGCAGCCTCTGACGGAAGCGATGAAGCACCACCGGCGGGTGTTTCTGCCGGGAGTTCCTGCCCTGTGGAAGGCCTGGCTCAGGGGCGATGTCTGCTTTGACAACATCAGCCTGGCGATCTCCGCCGGGTCCCCGCTCACGCTCGACTTGGAGCGCATGGCGCTAGCGCCATGC
>DMMK01000248.1 GCA_003453085.1 Verrucomicrobiales bacterium | reverse complement strand
TGCTGGAACTGTTGCGGCTGTCCGATGAATGCGTGCGTGAACTTTTGTATGTGGAGGAGTTCGCCCAGCAAAAGCTCTTCTTTCGCCGTGTGCGCATCCCCCCCATGCTGACGGTCTATTGGGGGAACTTGTTTGTCAGTCACAGCATCCGCAAGCTGCTGCGCTATTTTGTCCGGGATGCCGACGGGGCCTTGCGCAGTGCCCGCCGCTGCATGGATAACCTGGATGCCATGATCCCCCTGGCCGTGAGGGCTGGTGTGCCGGTGGCCGATTTTGAATACATGCGGGATACCTTCCGCCTCCTGGCCCTGGCCAGGGAGTATTACTTTGCTGAGGATGTGAATGACATTGAAGAGCGCATCGCAGCCGCAAAGACCGCCTACAAAGCCAAGTATAACAAACGCGGCCTGCGCGCCCGCTACCGGGTGAAGACCGACTTCAAACCGCTGCTGCTCAATCCCCGCCATCTGGGCTGGGCCATTCGTTTTCTCATGCGCCGCCAGCGCGGTTACCGCGTGGTGGACAGGCTGATCATCCTCAGCGCCCTCTCGCTCATTTATCGCTTCATCGCAGCCCGCAGGCCTCATTGGATTCCCGGCTTTGCTTCAAAAAGTGCCATGGGGGTGGATGTGGTTTTTCGCTGAGCCTCATCGGGGCATGGCACATTGCATTCCAAGGATTGCGGTCTCCGCACGTTTGGTTTGGGACACTCCGCCATGCCCCGCTTTCTTTTTGCCCTCCTTCTTATTTCTTCTGCACTTGCGGCAGCCACTGTGGATGAGGCCATCCTGGCCACCAAAAAATGGGATAACCAATTGTTTCGTCATCAGGTAAAACCTGTCTGGTTGGATGAAGATCATTTTTGGTATCGTGTTCAGACCGGGCCTAAAAGTGAGGAATACGTTCTCATTGATGCACAAAAGGGGACACGTCAGGCGTCGCCCACCCGGCAGGGCATCGGCCTCCCGCCTCACGAATCGCTGAAGGCATCTGAGAGCAAGGAGAAGATCCATCCCTCCGGCAATGGCAGCGCCACGACCATCGTGTTTCACAACCGTCTGTCTCAGCCCGTGCACATGTTCTGGATCGACGCGAAAGGCAAACATCACGACTACAAGGCCCTGCCTCCAGGGAAGACCTTTCGGCAAAACACCTTTGAGGATCATGTCTGGCTGGTCAAAGACGACAAGGGGCAGCCTTTGACGGTCGTCAGCGCCCGTGCCGAACCTCTGGAAGTGGAGATTGATGCCGCGTCTCCGGCTGTGACTGAGGTGGCTCCGCCAAAACCTAAGGCGGGCGAGGTCAAATCCCCCAATGGCCAGTGGTCTGCGTTTGTGGAGCAGGGGCGGCTGATCTTGAAGGAAGAGAGCACCGGCAAAACCTTGCCGGTGATGACTGGTGGAGAACCACATCCTCCCTTTCAAGGAGGCATCACCTGGGCTCCCGATTCTTCCTGTCTGGTGGTCTCCTGCGCGGAGAATTGGGTGAAACGCCGCATCTCATTGCTCTACTCGTCTCCCTCGGATCAGGTGGAGCCTCGGAGAAAGGAGATCGATTATCCCAAGCCGGGCGATCCGCTGCCCAAGCCCGTGCCCGTCATTGTCAGGCTGACGGCGAACGGCTGCGAATCGAAGGTGGTGAAGACCGACCTGTTTTCAAATCCCTTCATCCAGACCGACCGCCTGGATGTTCGCTGGGCACCGGACAGCCGTGAGTTTTACTTCGACTACAACCAGCGCGGGCATCAGCTCTACCGCATCCTCGGGGTGGATGCATTCACGGCGGCCAGCCGTACTGTGGTGGAGGAGACCAGCACGACTTTCATTGACCATACTCAGAAAACCTGGCGCCATTGGCTGCCGAAAAGCGGTGAACTGCTCTGGATGAGCGAGCGTGACGGCTGGTGCCATCTGTGGCTGTATGACAGTGGCACAGGCAAGGTGAAGCGGCAGGTCACGAAAGGGGAATGGGTGCTGCGCAAGGTACTGCATGTGGATGAGGAGAAGGGGCAGATCTGGTTCATGGCCGCTGGCCTGAGGAAAGGGGAGGATCCTTATCATCAGCATCTTTGCCGCATCCAGGTGGATGGTTCCGGATTTCGTCAACTGACCGAGGGGGACGGGCTGCATGAGATTGTCTGGTCGCCGAACAAAAAGTATTTCATAGATTCCTGGTCACGTGTTGATCTGCCACCCGTCACGGAGCTGCGCCGCAGTGAAGATGGCGGCCTGGTCTGTGGCCTGGAAGTGGCCGATGCCAAAGCCCTGCTGGCCACAGGCTGGCAGATGCCCGAGAGGTTCGTCGCCAAAGGCCGCGATGGCCAGACTGACATCCACGGGATCATCATCCGGCCCTCGTCCTTTGATCCTGCCAAAAAGTACCCGGTGGTGGAACAGATCTACGCCGGACCTCACAGCGCGTTTGTTCCGAAGTCATTCGGCACTCTCGCCCGGCAGCACCGGATGGCCGAACTCGGATTTATCGTCGTGCAGGCCGACGGAATAGGAACCAATCATCGGGGTAAAAAGTTCCATGATGTGTGCTGGAAAAATCTCAAGGATGCAGGCTTCCCGGACCGCATTGCCTGGATCAAGTCCGCCGCCCAGTCACGGCCCTGGATGGATCTTCAGCGGGTGGGCATTTACGGTGGCAGTGCAGGCGGCCAGAGCGCCATGCGTGCTTTGCTGGATCACCACGACTTTTACCAGGTGGCCGTGGCAGACTGCGGCTGTCATGACAATCGCATGGACAAAATCTGGTGGAACGAGCAGTGGCTGGGCTGGCCTGTGGATGACAGCTACAAGAAAAACTCCAACGTCGAAGACGCCGCCAAACTTCAGGGGCAACTCCTCCTCATCGTTGGGGAAGTGGATGACAATGTGGATCCCGCCACCACTTTTCAGGTGGTCAACGCCCTGCAAAAGGCGGGCAAAAGTTTTGAATTCATGCCCATCATCGGCGCTGGGCATGGAGCGGCGGAGACGCCTTTTGGCACGAGGCTGCAGATGAACTTTTTGGTGAAACATCTGCACCCCTGAGCCAAGGCTGCTGGAGGAGACATTTCAGGAAATGTAAGGTCAGTGGCTTCGTTTGAGAGCTGACCCTACCATGGCCATGAAACGTCTCCTTTTCACACTTCTCGGCCTTGGGCTTTTCTCGGCGTCACTCTGCGCCGAGCCTGAACGCCCCAACTTCATCATCATCTTGGCCGACGACCTGGGTTGGTCAGACCTCGGCTGCTATGGAAACACGTTTAACGAAACGCCGAACCTGGACCGTCTGGCACGTGAGGGCATGCGGTTCACCCAGTTTTATGCAGGGCCCGTTTGCTCTCCCACCCGGGCCAATCTGCAAAGCGGGCAGGATCAGGCTCGTTTCGGCATCACTCAGCACATTCCGGGACATCGGCGTCCTTTTGCCAAACTGACCGATCCCGTGGTGGCCTCGCACTTGCCGTTGGAGGTGGAAACTTATGCGGAACGCCTCCGCACTTCTGGTTATGCCACCGGTTACTTTGGCAAATGGCATCTGGGCAAGGAAGGTTATGGCCCCCAGGATCAAGGCTGGCAGACCGTGGTGGAATGCCAGGGGCACACGCAGCCTGCGAAAGTCACCGGGACAGGCCAACCGCAGCGAACGGCCGACTATCTGACGGGCAAGGCGGAGGCGTTCATTGCGACCCACCGGGAGCGCCCCTTTGTAATCCAGCTTTCTCATTACGCCGTGCATATCCCGCTTTCCACCACACCGGAATTGCAGAAGAAGTACGAGGCCAAAAAGCCCATGACTGGCTACCCCAGCAATCCTCTCTATGCAGGTCTGCTGGAAGAGCTGGACCAGAGTGTTGGTCGTGTGATGAAAGCCGTGGATGCGGCAGGTCTTGCAGAAAAGACACTCATCCTTTTCCTTTCCGACAATGGCGGCATCGAGCATGAGCAGAGCGGACGCGTCGTGACCTCCAACCGGCCTCTGCGTGGAGAAAAAGGCACTCTGTATGAAGGCGGCATCCGCATCCCCGCCATCGCCCGCTGGCCAGGGCGTGTGCCGCCCGGCAGCGAATGCCACACCCCCGCGATCACCATGGACGTCTATCCCACCCTCACGGAGTTGGGGGATGTTC
>DMMK01000366.1 GCA_003453085.1 Verrucomicrobiales bacterium | reverse complement strand
AAGAACGCGCCCGAGGCGCGCGGCCCCGGCGGCAAGGCAGGTGCCGCGTAGAATTGCGGCTCTTCATCCGCGCCCGCGCACCACGCGCGGGCCGCACCGAACAGGAAGCGTGGCCGAGCGGTTTAAGGCACCGGTCTTGAAAACCGGCGTGGGTTCACGCCCACCGTGGGTTCGAATCCCACCCTGTCCGCCATCCTGCTTCGCGCTGCGCGCTTCGCAGGACGCAGTCCTGCGGAGCCGTTGCGCGATGCAGGATGCCCTCCGAAGCTTTAGCGCAGGAGGGCTGTTCGTTGCATTACGTCTATCTGCTCGAGAGTGTAGAGCATACCGGCCAGCGCTACGTCGGGACGACCACCGACCTGAAGCGCCGCTTCGCCGAGCACAATGCCGGCAAATCGCCCCATACCTCCAAGTATCGGCCTTGGCAGCTCGTGACCTACATCGCCTTCTCGTCATCGGACAAGGCGACCTCGTTCGAGCGATATCTGAAATCAGGGTCGGGGCGTGCCTTTGCGCGCAAGCGGTTCTGGTAGCAGGCTCGCCGAGCGGCCGCCTTCAGCGCTTGCGCACGAACTCGGTGCGCAAGACCAGGCCCTTGATCGTGTCATGTCGGCAATCGATCTCCTGCGGGTCGTCGGTGAGCCTGATCGACTTGATGACCGTCCCCTGCTTCAGCGTCTGGCCAGCCCCCTTCACCTTGAGGTCTTTGATCAGGATGACGGAGTCGCCGTTGGCGAGGACATTGCCGGACGCGTCGCGAACCTCGGCGGCCTTGGCTTTCTCATCGGCAGCCAGGTTGCTTTCAAGAAGATCCCTTTCATCGGCTGTCAGCCACTTGGCCTTGGCAGGTCGGTCCGAAAGGAGAAACGGCACCGCGATGCCCAGCAGCACGGTGGGGATGGCCTCGAGGATGAAAAGCCACTTCCAGGCAGGCAGGCCGTGCCAGCCCTCGGTGATCTTCAGCAGCCAGCCGGAAAGGGGACTGCCTATGACACCGGAGACGGCGATGGCCGTCATGAACAGCGCCACCATGTGCGCCTGACGGCGTCGCGGGTACCAGTAGGTGAGGTAGAGAATGATACCCGGAAAGAACCCGGCCTCCGCCACGCCTAACAAAAAGCGCAGTGCGTAAAACGAGGTCTCGCTGTAGCTGAAGGCCATCGCCCCCGAGACAAAACCCCAGCCGATCATGATGCGTGCGATCCAGATACGTGCGCCCACACGGTGCAGGATGACATTTCCCGGCACCTCAAAGAAAAAGTACCCCAGGAAGAAGATGCCCGCGCCCGTGGCAAAGACCGCGTCTGTGAACCACGCCTCCGACTTCATGGAGAGCTTGGCAAAGCCCACGTTCACCCGGTCAATGTAGGCCAGGATGTAGCAACTGAAGAGCAGGGGAATCAGCCTCCAGGTCACCTTGCGATAAACGGTGGCTTCCTGCGGGCTGGGAGATTCGGGAATCATGGAGTGGCTGTTGATACTCTGGTCAAAGCGTCCGCTGGAATCTTTTTCCTTCACCCGTTCCCAGAAAAAACAGGCAGTTCGTTCTGGTCGGCCCAGCTCGCCTGGGCAAAAAGAGGCAGCGTCAGGTCAAGCATTGGCATCCCTTTGGGCTTTGCCTGGTGGGCTGGATGTGATTAATGGCAGCCTTCCCAACCCCATGAATACCTCCCAACCGCTGGATTCCGGTACCTCTTCCGTTTCGCGCACCGCCTGGCTGATCGTGGGTCTGCTCTTTCCCGTCGCCCTGCTGAATTACCTGGACCGCCAGATGATCGCCTCGATGAAGGTCTCAGTGATGGGCGATCTTAAAGACATTGGCAGTGAGGAAAACTGGGGCCACATGCTGGCTTCCTTCAAATGGGTCTATGCCATCTTCAGTCCCATCGGTGGATACATCGCGGATCGTTTCAGTCGCAAATACACCATCTGTGGCAGCCTCTTTGTCTGGTCTCTCATCACTTACCTAACCGGACATGTAAACAGCTTTGACGATCTGTATTGGGCCCGCACCGCCATGGGCATCAGCGAGGCCTTTTACATCCCGGCGGCCCTCGCCCTCATCGCTGATTTCCACACGGGCCCCACTCGCTCGCGCGCTGTGGGGGTTCACCAGATGGGCATCTACTGTGGGGTCATGGTGGGTGGTTTTGCGGGGTATGCCGCCGATTGGCCGGACTTCGGCTGGCGTGGGGCTTTTGATATCACGGGTTTGGTGGGCATCCTGTATGCCATCCCTCTTTTGTTCCTGCTCAAGGACGCGCCGCGCTCGGCTGCCGAGATCGCCAACCCGGTGGAAAAACCCTCCGTCGGCACCGCCATCACGGAGCTGGTTACCAATCCTTCGTTCCTCCTCCTGGTGCTTTACTTCACCCTGCCCGCTTTAGCCGCCTGGGTGGTGCGCGACTGGATGCCGGCGATTCTGCAAAAGGAATTCAACATCAGCCAAGGCAAGGCAGGTGTCTCGGCCGCTCTCTACTGGCAGGGGGCCGCGCTCGTTTCCGCCATCTTCGGCGGTTGGCTGGCGGATCGCTGGATGCGCAAGACTCCCCGTGGCCGCATCTACGTCAGCGCCATCGGCATGCTCTGCATCATTCCTGCCCTCTTCGGTGTGGGCAATGCCCCGGCTCTCGGTTCCTTCACCCTGGCGGTCGCGGCCCTCATTCTCTTCGGCGTCGGCTGGGGCTTCTTTGATTGCAATAACATGCCCATCCTTTCCCAGGTGGCCCGGCCAGAACTCCGCGCCACAGGCTATGGCATCATGAACTTCGTCAGCATGATGTGCGGCGGTGTGGCCGACTGGGGCTTTGGTTTCATGAGGGACAAAGGCGTCGCCCTCAATGTCATCTTCGGGGTCTTCGCGGCCGTCTGTGTGGTGTCGGCCTTCCTTGTCCTACTCATCCGCCCTCGCGAGCACGGCGGGGCGCGGTTGTAAGCTCAAGAGCATTCCGATCCTGGTGCTTGACCAGGATCGAACATCCTTTTGGGGGCGGCAGGTTTAGTGCCCGCCCTTCAGCAGCAAAAAGCCGACGATGACCAAAATGGGCAGCAGCACCGGGATGGAGAACTGCCACATGTAGCGCAGGAAATCTGGCGTGTGCACCTTGGCCTTGTCCGCAATAGCCTTGACCATGAAATTCGGCCCGTTGCCGATGTAGCTCCCCGCGCCAAAAAACACTGCCCCCATGGAAATGGCCATCAGCAGGTGCGGATGAGATCCGGCAAAGGCCAGCACGTCTGCGGTGGAGTCCACGGATAGCCCCTCTGCGCCCATGGCTGCGGCGAGAAAGCTGAGGTAAGTCGGGGCATTGTCCAGGAAGGCGGACAGTGCGCCGGTGGCAAAGTAGTAGCCGATGGGCGTGCTGATCTTCACTGCCTCA
>DMMK01000233.1 GCA_003453085.1 Verrucomicrobiales bacterium | reverse complement strand
CCAGGGGGCCCATGTTGTGATGCGGAGGTGGGACCTGTTGGGGGAAAAATCGCACCAGCAGGTCAATCGCAGGGGGGAGGTCACGCCGCCCTCATCGGCATGAAGCACAAAGTCGCCCGAGTCATCGCCACTGGTGCCCCGAAAGACTGGAGCCTCGCCAGCAACGGCCCCGCCGCCTGGCTGCTGGGCGAATCAGCCACCCCGAAGAGCCTGTTCTTCACATTTAACCACGTTCAGGATCAGCAGGGCTGCACCCCGGAACAGCAGTGGATCACTTTGGAGAAGATGGGGCTGCGCCAATTCGGCCCGGTGGTGTCGGTGGACCAAACCAAGTCACCCTATGGGCACAGCCGCAGCCTATCCACGAATCACCCCGGCGGTCCCCAAGAGTCAGTCCCTGCTCACGTCTCCGTCATCGCCAACAGGAATGCGGAGCTCTTCAAACTCGTTTGGCTGTACATGCTGACGGAGCCGGAAATCAAAAAGTAAATAACACACTTCTTGTTATTCCAACTCACACCAATTGCCGCGCATTGCGCAGGCCATCGGCGGTCATCACGGCGGGGTTCCGCGCGGCAACCAGGAAGTCCACGTGGTTTTGCCACTGCATAGGCCGCAGTGAAGCGAGCCCGCCGAGCTGGCGACGGTAACCATAGTCCGCGATCTCCCAGCCAAACTCGCTGTGGCGGTGACGGTAGTCATGCCGGTGGATCCAAGCCCCGAATTCGTCCTTGCGCCAGACGGCAGGATCGTTGCCCGGGATGACCTGGGCCAGGCTCCAGACACGCTCCACCACCTCGCGGTCATAGCCGCCGGGGGTATCGGAATCCGTGGGATTGGGTGGGAGCATCCGCCTTGTACTACGTCAGGCACACGTGGGCTCAAAGAGTTTCCTTGGCCTTGTGGCTTCAAGACTCGCGCGCGGCCAGGATCCGAGCTACTCATCGGCCCGATGAAGCTGGACCGTTTCCTGGCCAAACAATCCTCCATGGGCCGCACTGCCGCCCATCGGCTGATCGCGGCCAAGCGGGTGCGCGTGGATGGGGAGATCTGTGCCAACAACCAGCAGGAGGTGGACCGCTTCACGCGCATCGAGCTGGATGAAACCGTGCTGCAACAGCCAGAGCGGGCGCTGTATCTGATGCTGAACAAGCCCGTGGGTATTCTCAGCGCCACGACAGACCCTGTTCACCCGACGGTCATTGACCTGCTGGATGATCCCGACAAGCACACCCTGCACATCGCCGGCAGGCTGGACCGGGGCACCTCCGGCCTAGTGCTGCTGACCAACGATGGCCGTTGGTCCAAACGCCTGATGGAACCCGTGGAGCGAGTGCCCAAAGTTTATCTTGTGGAGACAGCGGAAGACATCATCCCAGAGGCAGTCGCCGCTTTTGCCGCCGGGTTTTATTTCCACACCGAAGACATCACTACCCAGCCTGCGGAACTGCAGATTTTGGCTCCTCGCCAAGCGCGGCTGACGCTTTACGAAGGGCGCTATCATCAGGTGAAGCGCATGTTTCACCGGGTGCAAAACCGGGTCACCGCCCTGCACCGGGAAAGCATCGGCAGTCTCCACCTGCCCGAGGACTTGCAGCCGGGCCAGTGGCGGGCACTGACACCGGCGGAAGTCGCCGCTTTTTAGAAACGGCAGAAGATCTCAACGATAGAAGTCGAGCGTGCGGGCCACTCCGTCCTTCCAGTCAACGAGCACTTCATAACCCATGGCCTCGCGCGCAGCCGAAATATCGGCCAGCGAGTTGCGGACATCCCCCACACGTGGCGGCTGGAATTCGGGTTCCAGCTTCTGGTTGGTGAGCTGGTTCAGCTCTTCGATGAGCTGGAGCAGGGAGATGGAGTCCCCTGCCGCCGTGTTGAAGAATTTGCCGGCCACTTTCTCTGCGGGGGCTTCGGCGGCCAACAAGTTGGCGGAAACCGCATTGTCCACATAGGTGAAGTCACGGGCCTGGAGGCCGTCCCCAAACACCAGCGGGCGCTCGCCCTTGAGCATGGCGGTGCAATACTTGGCGATCACTCCAGAGTAGGGCGAATCAAAGGCCTGGCGCGGGCCAAAGACATTGAAGTAACGCAGGCCGACGGTTTCCAGGCCATACAGGCGGTGGAAAAGCTGGCCGTACTTCTCGCTCGCGTATTTCTGCAGGGCGTAAGGCGAAAGCGGGTTGGGCGGCAGGCCTTCGTATTTGGAAGGGGCATCGGAATCGCCGTAGATCGAGGAAGAACTGGCGAACATGAAACGCTTCACCCCGGCATCCCGGGCCGCGATGAGGACCTTCAGCGTACCATCCAGGTTCTGCGCGTTGCTTTCCAGCGGCTGTGCCACGGAGCGCGGGACAGAGGGGAGAGCGCCTTCATGAAACACCCAGTCACAGCCCGGGGTGATTTTGGCCAGCAGGGCTTCATCGGCAATGTCTCCCTGAACGAATTCCAGGTCATCTCCCGGCTTTTTCCAGGCCAGGTTTTCAATATTGCCAAGGCTGAGATTGTCCAGCACGACCACACTCGCCCCACGGGCGCAGAGGGCCTGGGCAATGTGGGAACCGATGAATCCGGCACCGCCGGTGATGAGAGCTTTCATAGAAGAGGGAATCGTGAGTCGTTGACAGCAAATAAGGCAAATTGCAATGGGCAGATGGTTTCAATGCTGCCATATCCTCGTTATTCGAGGGTGCTGCCCCACTAGGCTTTGTAATAATGAGGCTGGCCCTTCAGCAACTGGCCGAGGGCATTGCGAGTATCAACGACGAGTCGGGCATTCGCGGCGATCAGGTCATAGTCCACCGCCTGGTGGTTCGTTGCCAGAAGGACGAGGTCATATCCGGCAAGGCCTTCGGCCGTCAGGTCGGTGCTGAGCCGTCCGGCGAAGTGGCCGTGCTCGCGTGATGGGCGGATGACAGGCACGTGCGGGTCGTGATAGGCGACGGTGGATCCGGCCTCTTCCAGCATTTCCCAGAGGACGTAGGCGGGGCTTTCGCGATCGTCGTCCACATTGGGTTTATAGGCGATGCCCAGCAGCAGCACTTGGCTGCCCTTAAGCTCCTTGCCCTGGGCGGCGAGGGCTTCTCCGCAGCGCTGGATCACATAGGCAGGCATGGCGGTATTGACCTGGCCAGCGAGCTCGATGAACCGCGTCTCCTGGCCATATTGGCGGGCTTTCCAGGTGAGATAAAAGGGATCGATGGGGATGCAGTGCCCGCCGAGGCCGGGCCCTGGGTAGAAAGGCATGAAACCAAAGGGCTTGGTCTTGGCGGCGGCGATGACTTCCCAGATATCAATGCCCATCTTGTCATAGACAATCTTGAGCTCGTTCACCATGGCGATGTTGACGGCGCGGAAGATGTTTTCGGTGAGTTTCACCGCCTCGGCGATGCGACAAGAATCTACCGGCACCAAGGTCTGGATGGCGCGGCCATAGATTTCCATGGCACGCTGCTGGCAAGCCGGGGTAAGGCCGCCGATGACCTTAGGGATGCGGGAAACGTCGCTCAACGGGTTGCCCGGATCTTCGCGCTCCGGAGAAAAAGCGAGGTGAAAATCCACGCCGGCTGTCAGGCCAGATCCAGCTTCCAAAACCTCGCGCAACTCTCCGTCGGTGGTGCCGGGATAGGTGGTGGACTCCAGCACCACAAGCTGGCCTTTCTGAAGATGCGGGGCGATGGCCCGGCCGGTATTCAGCACGTAGCTGAGATCCGGCTCATTGCCCGCTGCCAGCGGGGTGGGCACGCAGATGATGAGGGCCGTGCAGTCACGGGCCTGGGAAAAATCCGTGGTGGCGCGGAACCGGCCTTCGCTGACGGCCGCCGCGATGTCCTTTTCCGGGATGTGCAGGATGTAACTCTCACCTGCGGTGAGTTTCTCCACTTTTGTAGGGTCAATATCGAGACCCAGAACCTGGCTGCCACATTGGGCAAACCGCAAGCTGAGGGGGAGTCCGACATAACCAAGACCGATGATGCCAATGAGTGAGCCTGAAGACATGACAGAAGGGAGCAGGAAGCGTGAGTGGCCTGTCTATGGAGGAAATGTCCGGGGCTTGCCACCACTTTCCCAGGAAATACGTGGTCTCCAGGCTTCAGAAACTCCTGCTGCAAGCCATTCTTGATGCTTGCAAAGATCAACCCGTGGGGAATTGTCAGCCAGCCTATAGCTTTCATAGCATAGGCCGTGAGTTAAAATTCAAGCCTGCGCAATCTATGATCCTCCGTCTTACACTTCTTTTTGTGGCTGGTGCTCTACTGAGCAGCTGTGCGTATCCCTTTGGTCATAGCAAAAACGGCAACTACTATGGCGGTCAAGGCATGGGCACTGCCCCACGCAGCCGTGTGCCGAAAGAAGTGCAGAGAGAGCGTTCGATGTTCTAAGTAGCCTCTGGCTGCCTCTTGTTTTTTCTCCACCTGTCGCTGGCCCAGGTCAGGCTGCTTTTTCTTCGTTTCTTACCCTACATGCGTTCTTTCGCTGCCTCCCTTCCTCACAAGGGCTTCACCATCCTGGAGTCCCTCCTGATGATTTCCTTGGTGACCGTCCTGGCTCTGATGACCTGGGGCATTTATCTGAAGGAAACCGACCCTGCCCGCAAGGGGCCTGGGGTATGGGAACAGGTGGAGTCCCCCTTTGTCCCCGCCTTCCGCGAGGTGGACAATCCGGTCCTCATCGTCCCGGATCCTCCGCTGAAATCACCTGTCGGGCAGCCGCAGTAAACGGCTGGCCCTGGCGCACGGGTGATCTGTGCGTGGCCGCTCCTTTCTGAAGATGCCCTGCTCATGGATTCTGAACCGAGCACGTCTGCACCGAATACCCTTCTCGCCCGCACGGGCAAGGCGCTGATTGCGGCCTCTGAAAATGAGGGTTGCATGCCCATTCTGCTCCGGTGGCTGCGCAGACTCACCTTTTGGTCGGTCCTGCTGTATGTGATCGGCTTGGTGGGAATGGTCCTGGCACTGAGCTGGGCCGGAGAACGGAATGTCACCACGGCCTTCCTCCTGTTCCTCCCCCCTTCCCTATGGTGGCTGCCCGCCCTACCGCTGGCCCTGGCGGCCCTGCTGCTGCATCGACGCGCGTTTCTGCTCCTTCTGGTGGTCCTGCTGTGGTTTGGCTACGATTTCCTGGGCTGGCGCCGCCATGCCGCCCCTGCGCCTGAGACGGCTGCGCTGAAGGTGATGACCTACAACCGTGGGCAGCACATGAACCAGAGCCTGAAGCCATTCAAAGAGGCAACCCGGCCCGATGTGATCCTCTTTCAGGAAGCCTATGGCCGTGCAGCCGGCTATGCAGCAGACCCGGAGTATGGCGAATTCATTCAAACCCGCAGTCTGGGCGAGCACACCATCCTCAGCCGCTACCCGGTGCTGGAGGAAAAGATGCTGCCCGCCCTCCCCGGCCAGTCGCCGAAAGCCGTGCGTTTTGTGATTGATTGGAACGGCAGGCAGGTGGCCATCTACAGCGTGCATTTGCAGACCCCCCGCGAGGTGCTGGGCTACCAGGTGCGCGGTGGATTCCTTTACGGCATCCTGGGTCTGCCGGGCACTCCCTGGGCCGCCAAACGCAAGCAGATGCAGACCTTCTGGGATGGTCAGATCGCCGATGCAGAGATAGTGCTGAAAGCCGTACGCGAAGACCCACTGCCAGTGATCGTGGCCGGAGACTTCAATTCCCCTCATGTCGGCTATGTCCACCGCCTGATCACCCGCGACCTAGGCGATTCCCACGACAGCGCTGGCCAGGGATTCGGCTGGAGCTTTCCGGGCAGCACCCACAACCCACTGAGCATGGGGGGCCCTTGGCTGCGCATTGATTACGTCTTTTTCAGCCGTCACTGGGAAGCGGTGCAATGCATCACTGAGGCCGACCGCCCCTCCCAACACCGCGCCCTGACCTCGACCCTGGTCCTCAGGAACCCTTGACCGGAGCCGCCTGCCAGAGGCTGAGCGCATCCCGCCGGGCCTGGAGATAAGCGCCGAGGGCCCGCAGGCAGGCGACCTGCAGCAGGAGAAACCCGGCTGGAATGGAAAGAGCCTTCACTTTCACCTGAGGAAACAGCAGACCCAGGGCGGCTGCGCCATAGGCCAACACCTGTCCGGCCAGCAGCAGCACGGTGAAGGGTGTGGGCGGTGCCAGGACCGACAGTGCCAGCACCGCCAGAAGCAGCCAGGGCACGGCCAAGCGGAGGTATTTGTGCGAGATGAGCTGCCACCAGGTGCGGTTGCGCCAGGGCAGAAGCCAGCCGGGGAACTGCTCAATCATCTGATAATTGCCAGCGAGGGTCCGCAGCTTGCGCTTTTTCTCCAGGGCTGGATCAAGCGTCTGGGGATCATACGCAATGGCCGTGGCCGAATACAGCACCCGATGCCCCGCCACCGCGATGCGCATGGGCACCACGACATCATCCAGAATGGTGGCCGGATGCAGCGGCTGAAACAGCGCCTGCCGGATCGCATAGATGGCCCCGGTGCAGCCAATGACCGAATCAAACTGGCCTTCCCACTCGCGCAGCTTCTTTTCGATCTTCCAATAAAGGTCCACCCCCTGGCCGCTGCCGGAGGCAGAAGCGGCGATCTCCAGCAAGCCGCTGACGGCCCCGACGGCGGGGTCGGAGAAAGGAGTGACGAGTTCCACCAGGGCCTCGGGGTGGAAATCCTGGCGGGCATCGCACAAAACGACCACCGGATACCGGCAGGAAGGCACGGCTTCATTCAGCGCGGTGGCCTTGCCTCGCTGCTGGGGGTGGCTCATCACC
>DMMK01000466.1 GCA_003453085.1 Verrucomicrobiales bacterium | reverse complement strand
AAATCAACCAACGTCCCTCCTTCACCCTGGGCTGCGTAGCCACCCTGATCGATGCCCGAGCCTTTGCCGAAGATCAAGATGGCGGGAGGCTTCTCCTTCAAAGCCTTATCCAAAATAAAGAGGTAGGCAGACGCACAGAGGCCAATCTGCTGGCGGAGCAGATTCAGTGTTCCAACCTTCTGCTGCTGACTAAAACAGACCGCACTCCTCCAGAAGCTTTGCCCAGGATGATGGAATGCCTGCAGAGGCTAAATCCGCTGGCCGCCATTCATCCTGTCACTCATGGAAACATCTCTCCCGCCCTTTTGCTGGAGGGGCCGTGCTGCAACGTGGATGAGGTTTGTCGCTTGGCACTGGCAGGGATGGGCAGTATCGGCCAGGAGGCTTTGGGTGAATCCAGTTCCTACGGCATCGGTAGCGCCGTACTGACAGATCCACGCCCGTTTCATCCGCAGAGGCTGTGGGACTTGTTTCACCGTCAGTTAGGCCAAGGGGTGCACCGCAGCAAGGGATTCATCTGGCTCGCCTCGCGGGATGAGCAGGTGCTTCTCTGGAACCAAGCAGCGGGCAGCATGGGGCTGGAATTGTTGGCCTATTGGAAGGCGGCTCTGGTTAAGGATCCGCTCGGCAAGCTGCTGCCGGAGGAGATCGCGCATCTGCAATTACAGCTCAAAAAAGCCGATCCCCGCTTTGGGGATCGGCTCAATGAAATCACGGTTATCGGGACAGACCGCGACCGAAATGCTTTGATGGACGGGCTTCGGCAATGCCTTTGTACCGAGACTGAGGTGCGCCACTGGCAGCGTGGCGGCACCTTTGAAGACCCTTGGCCCCAGAATTTGAGGCCCATTCCTTGAGGCCTTATTTGGTCATCTCTTCCTGAATGATCTGCATGATCTTAGGCTGCAATGCCTGCGCTTTGGTGGCCCCCATCTTGGCGGCCTCAGGCAGCACTTTGAGCTGCTTGACGACGACGGTCTGAAACTCGGGCTTTTCCAGCAGGGGCAGCACGGCGTTGATTTCGGCCAGCGTGAGGTTCTGCGCATAAAGCTCCACCAGTTCACCCTTCATCTTGTCCCAGCCGATTTCGGCCTTCATGAATTCTTTGACGCGCTCAATGGCGACTTTGAACTTCGCCTTCTGCTCTTCGGGCATCTGATCCACCGCACCACCCAGGGCGGATTCAAAGCCGGCCGTCATGGAGGTTTCATACTGCTCCTGCTGGTGCATGAGCTTGAACATTTTTTCAATGGCAGCCTGATGCTCGGGTTCCACCGCGAGGGCAGGAGTCAAAAAAGCGATGGCCAGGAATGCACAGGAGATAAGTTTTTTCATAAGCAGAAGTCCGAGCCAAGCGGTTTGTAATGACGTTGGCAATCCCAAAAGGGTGCCCCAAAACGATTTTAACCGAAATTCCGACGGCAGATTTTGCCTTTGAAGTCACGCTTTTGGCCTCTAGGATGATTCATGCTCCAGATCGTTTTCAATGACATCAGTGCGGCCGAGCTATCCCGGCTGCCAACGCAAATCCAGTTTCACATCCTGGAGGCCCTGAACATTCAGTCCAGTGACCTGGACGAAAACATTCTGGCCAAAAGGTTTGGCGTGCTGGAGCGCGCGGCTAAAAAACTGTATCGCTGCCGTGCCGGCGACCACCGCATTTACTTTGCTGTGAATGATGGCGACGTCCGCATCCACCGGGTGCTACACAAAAACACCCTGGCCGATTTCCTCTACCGCAGCAACTTGCCCGGCGGCGGTGAAGATGAGGCGCTGAGCAAATCCAAGCATTTTTGGCAGCTCATTGACGAAGGGGCCAAAACCCTGAAGACCGTCTGAAGAGACCATGAGCAAGGAGGATTGACTCTTTCCGCAGCGTCCTCTTATCTGCGGGAATGCGTCCTTTCCTGATCTTCTTTGCCCTGCTGACGGCCCTGTCATCAGCCCAGGAATTCAAGCCAGAGGCACGCCGCAAGCTGGATGCAGCCATTGAAAAGGCCGTGGCGAAAAAAAGTCCCATCGGGGCTGTTTTGTGGCTGGAACAAACCGGGAAAACACATCGCCTTGTCCGTGGCCAGCGTGCCCTGGAACCTAGTCCGGAAGAACTGACCGAAGATACGGTTTTCGACCTCGCCTCACTGACCAAGGTGGTGGCCACCGCACCGGCAGTGATGATACTGGTGGAAGAGGGGAAGCTGGACCTCGAAAAACCAGTGCAGACTTACCTCTCGGAATTTCAGGGCGAGGGGCGCGAACTCATCTGCCTGAGGCATCTGCTCACCCACACCTCCGGCCTCAAGCCCGGCATTCCACGTGAACCCGAGTGGACAGGCTATGACGAAGGCATCCGGCGTGCAGTCGGCACTGTGCCAGACGCCCCGCCCGACAGCTTTTTCCGCTACAGCGACATCAACTTCATTTTGTTAGGCGAAGTCGTCCGGCGTGTCAGTGGCGAGTCCCTGGATGCCTTCACTCAAAGGCAGCCTTTTTCGCCGCTGAAAATGACCGCCACCCGCCACCTGCCACCTGCGGATTGGCCGTCCAAGCCAGCTCCGCCGGACAAGGATGTAAACGAG
>DMMK01000465.1 GCA_003453085.1 Verrucomicrobiales bacterium | reverse complement strand
CCAGGACAAGGCCACACCGGGCTTCGAACAAGCCCAAAGAGCCAAGGCTGCGGAAATTGTGGCCAAAGGTGCCGTGAACATGGCCTTCAAAGATGCCAATCCCGCACCCAGCGACCAACGCAAAGCCCAGCTAGAAAAGCTGATCAAAGACTCATTGGTCAATAACCCGGAGTTCGTCGGAAATCACGCTCTACAGCATGAAGTCGTGCGCGGTTACCACGCCAATACGGCCCTTTCAAGCAGCTCTTTAGCAATCACCCCCGCGATGAAGACGGAGGTCGCAGACAAATCCCTCATGGTGAAGCTGGCAGATCTGACCAAGACCTCCCTGGACCAGAACGACAAGCTGGGGCAGACCCCCGGCAGCCTCCGACAGATGCTCAATCCTGGCCACACCCAGCAGGTGAACCAGGCCGGGCAGAATTTTCAGGCAGAAATAGCCAAGCTGGCTGGAGATCACGATCTGGAGAAAAAATCCCTCACTCAGCCCAAGCCTGCTCCGGCACTGGCGCGGAGGGAGAGCGTTGGCGATGCCTCAGGGCTTCGTCTAAGTCGGTCATCCTCAGATCTGAATCTGTCCCAGGGGCGCTCCATCAAGTAGTTGCCTTTGGAACGGCCTATAAAAAAGCCCCGTTGCAGGAGCAACGGGGCTTGATGTGAAGGCGATTTAAAAGCCTCTGGAAGTAAGCGGCCTTACTTGGCCAGCAGACGCTCCATGATCTTCTCCGTGCGGGCGACAATGCGCTGAGGGTCATCCAGCAGACCAGCGGAAAGCAGAGCGTTGTCCAGCACCTGCTCGGCGATGAGCTGGGCACTTTCACCGTCAGACTGGCTGAGGCTGGAGAGCTTTTTCACGATTTCGTGGCGGGGATTGATCTCCAGAATCACCTTCGGTGCTTCCACCTCATCCGGTTTCATGGCGCGCATCATCTGGCGCATCTGCGGAGTCATCTCACCATCAGGAGTGATGGCCAGGGCCGGGCTGTTCACCAGGCGCTTGCCGCTGCGCACTTCTTCCACGCCGGTGGTCAAGCTATCCTTCAGCCAGTCGCAAAGCGTGGCGGTGTCGCTTTCGCTGAGGGCTTCCCCTTCCCCGGCGATTTCACCCAGGTCCACCTCATTGGAGTTCACAGCCTGGAGCTGCTTGCCATCAAATTCACGCAGGCTGGTGACCACGTATTCATCGATGGACTCATAGAGGTACAGCACTTCATACCCCTTCGACTTGAAGGCTTCCACGTAAGGTCCGGTCTCGATGGTTTTGCGGGAAGGGGCCACTTGGTAGTAGATGGCCTTTTGGTCTTCCTTCATGCGGGAGACATAGTCGGCCAGACCGATCACCTCCGCCTCGCCGGTAAGGCTGGATTCAAAACGCAGCAGCTTGGCGATGGCGTCGCGGTTCAGGAAATCGGTTGCCACGCCTTCTTTGAAAAAGCGGCTGAACTTTGCATAGAACTCCTGGAACTTCTTGGAGTCCTCCTGCGCTTCTTTGTCCAGGAACTTGAGCAGGCGCTTTGTCACCACCTCACCCAGCTTGCGCACCAGGGCGCTGTCCTGCATGGATTCGCGGGAGATGTTCAGGGGCAGGTCTTCGCTGTCAATGACACCGCGGACAAACCGCATCCACTCAGGAAGCAGCTTCTTCGGGCGCGGGTCGATGAGGACCTTCTTGCAATAAAGTCCCACGCCCGGCTCCATCTGGCCCATGCCAAAAGATTCCATGTTCTGCTCCGGCAGGAACAGCAGGGCATTGATCACCAGCGGGGCGTCAGCCTGGAAGTGCAGGCGGTAGCTGGGTTCATCGAAAGCGTGGGCGGTGAACTGGTAAAAGGCTTTGTACTGCTCTTCGGTGACCTCATCTTTGCTCTTCAGCCAGATGGCCTCCACCGTGTTCACGCGCTCGCCATTGAGCTGGATGGGGAAGCTGACGAAATTCGAATACTTCGCCAGAATGGCCTTCACGCGGTCTGGGCGGCAGAATTCCAGAGCATCCTCCTTCAGCTTGATGACGATCTTGCAGCCGCGAACCTGGTCCGGAGAATCCTCGATGCTGTAGGTGCCGGCACCGCTGCTGGCCCAGACGAGGTGCTCCCCGTCCTGCCGCCAGGAATGGGTGTAAACTTGGACTTCATCAGCCACCATGAAGGCGCTGTAAAAGCCCACACCGAACTGGCCAATCAGGCTCGCATCACCGGACTTGCCCGCGTTTTTCAGGGCGGCGGCAAAGGCCTTGGAACCGGAATGGGCGATGGTGCCCAGGTTTTCCACCAGTTCCGACCGGGTCATGCCGATGCCGTGATCAGCAATCGTCAGCGTGCCAGCGGTTTCATCCGTCGTGATGGTGATCTCCAGCGGCAGTTCAGCCCCGAAAACATCATTCTCGGTGAGCTGGGTCAGGCGCATCTTCTCCAGGGAATCGGAGGCATTGGAGACCAATTCGCGGATGAAGATTTCGCGGTCGGTGTAGAGGCTGTGGATCACAATGTCCAGGACCTGTTTCACCTCAGCCTGGAACTCATGCGTGCTTGCAGTGGTCGTGTTGCTCATAGGTAGGGGGTGATGAATAAGTGAGGTTTTGTGAGTTAAAAGGGGCGCAGAGAATAGATGGTCTGCCGCCTCTGTCAAAGCGCAGGTGGCCCCAGCCTTCAAGATGGGGTGCCACCTCCGTGCAATGGTGGCGCAGGAGGTGGTTTTTAGCCGCCAATAAGAACGCTTTTACTCCTCCTGGCCATCGCCACCCAGATTCAGCATGCTTTGGGATTGGAGCTGAAGCGTCAGGCGCTCCAATGCGGTGCCGAGGGCATCGTCATTTTGGAAGGATGTGCTCGTCATTGGCAGATCCAGGACGCCCCTGAAGGCAATGCGTTCAATCACACTCAGGTTGCTATCGGGGCCGCCAGGGACTTCCACATGATCACACTGGCCGCCCAGGGTGCGAGGGGCCAGGGTTTGCTCGGCCCCTGGCGATAGTTTGATGAGGCTGTTGGCCCCCTGAAACCAGCGCACGGAACGGTAGGAAACAGGGCTGTCTCCCTCCTGCACACTGCTGAAAACGGTCTGCGATTGGGCGGCTGCTTGGGTGCTGTCCACCCGCAGTGCGGCCAGAGATTGCACGGTGAAGCTTTTGTAGCTGCCGTTCTGCATGATCAGCACGATGACCCCCACGGGCGTTGGCTGGGCGTTTCGTTCGATCAGGAGATAACCCGTCAAAGCCGTTCGTGGTGGGTTGCTGCCGCCCAGGCTCTGCCCGGTGCCCGTCAGCTTGTAGATCAGAACTCCCGGCTCGCGGATGCCCAGCCAGGCGGTCGCGGTGGCTTTCATCTTTGCTCGGGTGGCAGTCACCGTGTAGGCACCTGAATTAGCGGCGGCAGCTTCAGGCACAGTCAGTGTGGAATAGATGGCTCCGGCAATCGGCTTGCCATTGAAGGACCACTGATAGCTGACCCCCATGTCGCTGCCGGATACTTCGGCCACAAAAACGGCACTCTCTCCAGCATTCACGAATTGATTGGCCGGCACACTTTCGAAGGTCAGCGATTCCCCCACGGTGAGACTGGCGGCTTCAGAGATGCTGCGTCCATACCGTCCGGTGACCACGCAGTCATAGGCTCCTTCGTTGGCCTTCTGGGCATTGGCGATGACCAGCTCAGGCGATACCGCCTTGGGCAGATGGACTTTGTTGCGTCGCCATTGAAACTGGAGATCCACTTCTTGCTCCACTACCACGCTGAAGCGCGCTTCCTGGCCCATGGCGACCGCCACTGAGGCAGGTTGTCCGGAGATGATGGGCGGGCCTCCGATCAGGGATACCGCGACAGCCGTAGAGACGGTTTTTTCACCTGCGTTGCTTACCACCACGTCGTAGTTCGCCACAGGTTCCGTCACTGTCTGGCCGGATAGGACAAGCTGCGGTCCAGAAGCTCCTGTGATGGGGGATCCGTTCTTGCGCCAGACATAGGTGAATGGCGGAGTGCCGACCGCTAGGACGCTCAATTGGAGTTCACCCTCGGTGGGCAGGTAACCGCCCACTGGCTGCTGCACGATGCGCAACGGAGCCAGGATGGTGAGGAAGGCCGTCTGGGAAATGGCGGTGCCCAGATCTCCGGTGATAACCACGTCATAGGCACCTTGATGGAAATCCTTCAAAGCTGGGAGCAAAAGGGTGGGGCCGGTGGCCTTGGTGATGGCCCGGCCATTCTGTCGCCATTGATACTTCAGTCCGGTGCCACGGGTGACAACGGTAAAGGAAACGGAGTCCCCTGGCCTTTTCGTTTGGGGCTGTGGTTGGGCAGTAATAAAAGGGTCTATCACCGTGAGCACGGCCTTTTGGGAAGTGGCTCCTGAATTTTCCACAGCAATGACCACATCGTATTCCCCCTGGAAGCTTTTGCTCATCTCAGGAATCAGGTAGGAAGAAGCCGTCGCGCCGGGGATCGGGTGCCCTTCAAAGCGCCACTGGTAGGTGACGGCGCGGGTGCTCCTCACCTTGGCTGTCAAGGTAGCTGGAGCCCCGACAGGAATAGTCTGGGATTGCGGATCTGTGACGAAGCTGGGGGTGTCAAATCCACGTCCGGTTGCCAGCCGCACAGCGGCATTGCTGTAGTCCGGGTGGGGGAGGAAATCGGTCTCCTGGATTTGGGTTCTCGGCTCCAGGGCATTCGTGGCTGCCATCGTTCTCAAGGTATCGCTGCCAAAATGCAATGGGTGGTCATAGGTTGACCCCTCATACTGGATGCGCAGCAAGGGATTCTCCTCCAACTCCTGCACGGTTCGCAGCTTGAGGTCGGTGTACAAAACCGGATCGGCTCCATAAACGAAGGCCCGGGCACCAGGCTGCCGCTGGGTGTTGTGAAAACGATCCACGGCAGAGACCGCCGAAAAGCCTCCCGTTAGGTTCACTCCATCCCAATTATACAAACGTCCACGCACTGAACGTCCAGTTGATAACTCAAGCTGCCAATTGGATGAACCAGCTGTATCAAAGCGCCCGAGAACGCCATCTCGATTGAAGGCCCACCAGCGAGGTGCCTGCACGGCTGGATGATCGTACCAAGTACCTGAAGGTTGAAAATAAGAAACGCTGTACGTCCCCACCGTCACCAGATCCGGCTGGGGGGCCAGCCCCAAAGGCAGACGCACCTGCACCGTTTGTAGAGGTTGCGCCTCGGTCCAGTTGTAGGTGTCGTAGATGCGAATCGTGATAGGCCCAGACTCGAATTGAAGAGGCTCATCCCGGGGCATCGTGAAAAAATCCGACTCCAACTCTAAATTGTTCAATCCCATAGTCAGCGACTGCGAAAAGGCATCGTAACCAGAATCTTCTGGCATTAGGCTTGCACTTCCACTCCTTCGCCCCATCGAGAGTTTGCGAGCGTCAGCAAAACCGCCCACTTCGGTCACCCCCGTTGTTTGGAAGAGGCTTTTCCGGGTCTTGAACACCCGGTCCCTGGCCGAGGAAAAGATGGCCTGGTTGTTAACCTTGATGCTGGCCAAGTCTGTTCCCGAGATGACAAAGGTGAATTCGAAAGGCTTTTCGGCATCGGTGGTGGGAGGATGATGCAATTCCAGATGCAGCATGGCCTGCAGGCGTTTTTGATTCACCTGGAGAGGAGTGTTAAAGTCCAGCGTCCAGTTCCAGTTCCTCCAGTCATACCCCGGATGCAGGCGGTAGTATCGGGCGTAGTTGGGGCTGGTCTCAGGTGCGGCGATGGCGGAGGTAAAATAAAAACCGCTCTGTTCAGCGTTTCGCAGAGGCGGGTAATTGGAATAATAACGCTCCTTGATCATGTGGGCGGCAGGGGTCGTTCCATCTGGCTGGGTGTTGCCATTTCTCCAGTGTACAGCATCTGCGTTGGTCAGGCGCGCCCCGCCCCCATCGAATCCTTTCGGATAACTATGGGAGATGTTGAATCCAATCAGGTTTTCCTCCCGCACCCGCAGGGCTGTGCGACCGCCGCTGACCACGGCAGTGGGCCCTTGGGACAAAGCCTCCAATGCTTCTGGTGCAATCGCTGGGATGCGAAAGCTTCCCTGATCGGCAGTCGGTGAAGTGTCTAAAACCGGAATGCGCCAGCTATACATGTCTGGCTGGCCATCGGCGGTGCAGATGAAATGCAGGCCCACCTGACTCACCGACAGCCGGGGACTCTGCGCCACAGCGAGGCCCGTCCATAGGATGATGAAAAGAAAGCCCAGGCAAAGGCTGCGCAGAAAGCGGGAAAGCATAGACAACGCCTTTTATTACATAAAATACCTCGGGTCGAATCCTTTATGATGGATGTGGTTTCAGCGCTCCCCCTACATGCGCAGAATACTCGGAGGTGGATTTTTCACCTGGCTGCCGCACGAAAGGCCCATCCATGAGCCCAGGCTTGCCAGACGGGCGGGAGCGTCTATTCTCGCAACCCGTTTTGACAGAAGCCGCCGGGGCATGCATGTGACCGTTGCGCCTGCTGCAATCCCTTTCCCTTTAATATCGTGGCCAAGAAATCTACCAAGACCGAAGACTCCTCCCCCATTTTGGCGGACAGCGCTCCCATCGAGATCAAACCGGTGGACGACCTCTACGGGGACTGGTTCCTGGACTACGCAAGTTACGTGATCCTGGAGCGCGCCGTGCCGCACATCAACGATGGTTTCAAGCCGGTGCAGCGGCGCATCCTGCATAGCATGGATGAGCTGGAAGACGGCCGTTACAACAAGGTGGCCAACGTGGTGGGCAACACCATGAAGTACCACCCGCATGGCGATGCCAGCATCGGCGATGCCATGGTGCAGATCGGCCAAAAGGACCTCTTGATTGATATGCAGGGGAACTGGGGAAACATCCTCACGGGCGACAATGCGGCGGCCCCACGATACATTGAGGCCCGGCTTTCCAAGTTTGCGCTGGATGTGGTCTTCAGCCCGAAGGTGACCGATTGGGCCGCCAGCTATGACGGCCGCAACAAGGAGCCGGTGACCCTGCCGGTGAAGTTTCCCATGCTGCTCGCCCAGGGCGTGGAAGGCATCGCCGTCGGCCTGAGCTGCCGCATCCTTCCCCACAACTTCATCGAACTCTGCGATGCCAGCGTGGCCGCGCTGCGAGGGGAAGAAGTGTATCTGGTGCCCGATTTCATCCAGGGCGGCATCATGGATGCCAGCGACTACAATGGCGGCCTCCGCAGCGGCCGCATCCGTGTGCGCGCCAAGATCCAGGAAGGCGAGAAAAAGAACACCCTGCGCATCACGGAGATCCCCTTTGGCACGACCACGGGCGGCGTCATGGACTCGATCGTGGCCGCCAATGAGAAAGGCAAGATCAAGATCGCCCGAGTGGATGACAACACGGCGGAGTTTGTGGAGATCGTAGTGCAACTGCCCGTTGGCACGGATGTTGATACCACCATCCAGGCCCTGTATGCCTTTACCGATTGCGAGGTGTCCATCGCGCCAAATGCGGTAGTCATCCAGAATGATAAGCCGCGCTTTGTGAATGTGAACGACCTGCTCAAGGAGAGCGCCGAGCACACCAAAAAAATCCTGGGTGACGAACTTCAGATCCAGCTCAACGAACTGGAAGAAAAATGGCACCTCAGCTCCCTGGAAAAAATATTCATCGAGAACCGCATCTACCGAAAGATCGAAGAGGCGGAAACCTGGGAGGCGGTGATGGCCGCCATCTGGAAGGGGCTGAAACCCCATCTGGGCATCCTCAAGCGTGAGGTCACCGATGACGATGTGGCCCGTCTGACGGAGATCAAAATCAAGCGCATCTCCAAGTTCAACAGCTTCGAGGCCGATGAACACATCCGCAATCTGGAGAAGGACATTGACCAGGTGCAAAAGAATCTGAAGCAGCTCACTCGCTTTGCCATCGCCCACTTTGAGCGCCTGAAAAAGACCTATGGCCCAGGCCGTGAACGCCGCACCGAAGTCAGCAGCTTTGACCGCGTGGCCGCTGCCCAGGTCATCATCGCCAACGAGACGCTGTATCTGGATCTCAAGGAAGGCTTTGCCGGAACCGGGCTAAAAAAAGAGGGCGAGCCACTGTGCAAATGCTCGCCGCTGGATGACATCATCTGGTTCACCAAGGAGGGCACGATGACGGTTTCGAAGATCGCGCCGAAGATCCACGTGGGCAAGAGCATCGAATACATCAACCTTTTCAAAAAGGACGAGGAGGCCGTTTACACCCTCATCTATCGCGATGGTAAAAACGGCCCGGTGCTGGCCAAGCGCTTCCGCATCGGTGGCATCACACGTGACAAAACCTACTCATTGGCCAAAGGCACGGCAGGCACCAAGGTGCTGTTCTTTGCCCGGCATGAGAGCGAGGCTGAAAGCGATGCCCAAAACCTGCTGGTTCACCTGAAACCGGCCCTCTATCTGCGCACACTGTCGCTGAAGTTCCCTGTCGCCGCCCTGGCCATCAAGGGGCGCGACTCACAGGGGAACATCGTGACCAAGCACGCCGTGGACCGCGTGGTGAACGAGCGCAAAGCAAGTACGGGAGAAAGTGCCTGATCGCGGCGTAGTAGTGGGGACCCTCCTGCTCATGCTCCGGTTCCAGCTTCTCTTCCTCATCCTCAGTCCGTTCATGTCCGCCCAGGCGGATACGAAGATCGCTATGCGTGTGCTGCGGGATGAGTGCCTGGGCTGCCACAAGCCTGGGAAAGCCAAGGGCGGCCTGCTGCTGACGACCCGGGAGAAAATGATTCTGGGCGGGGACAACGGCACCTCGGTGGTTCCCGGCAAAGCGGCGGAGAGTCCACTGTACCAACTGGTGCTGGAGGAGGCGGACCCGCACATGCCGCCGAAAAAGCAGATTTCCAAAGCTCAAATCGCAGCCCTGGATGCGTGGATCAAGGCAGGGGC
>DMMK01000513.1 GCA_003453085.1 Verrucomicrobiales bacterium | reverse complement strand
GCTGAAGCTGATGCTGGACTATCATCTCTACTGGAATGCCAGCAATGACGACGCCTGGCGCCGTGTGAACGGTGTCACTGGTGTCCGCCCAGTGAATGCCGCAGCCCGCAGTGCCAGCAGTTTCCGTGGCCAGGAAGTGGACCTCACCGCCATCTACAAGCTGAATCCGCATGTGGCCCTTCAGGCTGGCTACAGCCTGTTCATCGCCGGGGACTACCTCTCCGACACCGGAGCTGATGACAATGCCCATTTCGGCTACGTGCAGGTGCAGATTGATTTCTAACCAAAGATGATACCACAAGCTGCCGCAAAGCCACACGACAGGCATTGATGCGCGCAGCCTGAAAGACAGATGGGGGAGCGTGGCCGACCAGGGCCAAGGCACACCGGAAACACCGGCTTACAGTGACCTGAAACAGGGTTGGCACGCTCCTCCAATTATGAAATCCATTCATGCATATCCAATAAAAGATTCACAGTGTAACTGAAAGCAGGAGACGCAATTGGCACGCAGGCGGCTAATTGAAAAGGGCATCAACCACCGCCCTGAATGAAATTATCCGATCTCAAAAGCTCCGGCCACTGGCCCACCCTGCTCACCGCTTTTCTCTATTTTGATGTCAGTTTCATGGTCTGGACCATCCTCGGTGCCCTCGGTGCCCAGATCGGTGCCACGCTGGAACTGACGCCTCAGCAAAAAGGTCTCATGGTCGCTGTGCCCTACCTCTCTGGAGCCTTTATCCGCATCCTGCTCGGCCTGCTGGTGGACCGCATCGGTGCCAAGAATACTGGCCTCATTGCCCAGTTGATCGTCATCGCAGGCATGACCGTGGCGTGGATCACCGGTCTGCATCAATTTTCCCACACCCTAATGCTGGGCTTGGTGCTCGGGGTCGCCGGGGCCAGTTTCGCCGTGGCGCTGCCCCAGGCAGGCCGCTGGTATCCGCCTAACATGCAGGGCCTCGTGATGGGGCTGGCTGGTGCTGGCAATGTGGGCGTGGTGATTGATTCGCTGCTGGCCCCGCGCCTAGCTGCTGTGTACGGTTGGCAATCGGTGTTTGGCTTTGCCCTCATTCCTCTGCTGCTAGTCCTGGTGGCCTACGTGGTTTTTTCGAAAGAGGCCGAGGTGACGATCAAGAAAAAGACCCCCAAGGACTATCTGAACCTGCTGAAGGAAAAGGACGCACACTGGTTCTGCTTCTTCTACACCATCAGCTTTGGCGGTTTCTCCGGCCTGGCCGCATCGCTGATCATCTACTTCACTTCGGAGTTCGGCCTCAGTGCCGTGGAGGCTGGCACCTGGGCCGCAGGCTGCACCCTTGTGGGGGCGTTGGGACGGCCCGTCGGTGGAGCCATTGCAGACCGCCTCGGCGGCATTCGTGCGCTGCACGTTCTTTTCATCGTGGCTGCTGCGTCCCTCGTCCTGGCGGCCTTTGCAGGCAGCCTGGTGGTTTCAGCCATCGGTTTCTTTCTGGCCTCGGGTGCTTTTGGCATGGCCAACGGATCCGTGTTCCAGCTTTTGCCGCAGCGCTTTGCCAAGGACATCGGGGTCATGACCGGCTTGGTAGGCTGTGGCGGCGGCCTGGGCGGCTTCATGCTGGCCAGCTCACTGGGCTTTTCCAAAGGATGGACGGGCAGCTACACCACCGGCGTGCTGGCCTTTGCCTTTCTGTGCGTGCTGGCGCTGATCGGCCTGGGTCTCGTCAAGACCCGCTGGCGCACGACCTGGGGCGCGATGGCCCAGGCACGCATTTGATCCACCTAACCAATCATTGTTCAGAAACGCCGCATGAAGATTCACACCACCAGCTACGGACTGCCAAGGACCGAGGGGGACACCTCCTCGGACGCCTTTGCCGTCCGCGCCTGGGATGAGACTGTGATCGCCGTGCTGAGCGATGGGGCCGGGACCGGGCTACCGGCCCGGGAGGCGGCGAAGCGGGCCGTGGAGACACTAATCGAAAACTACAGCGTCAAACCCCGCTCCTGGGATCCGGCACGCGCCCTGAATGAGTTCACCCGGCTGCTGAACCGTTCTTTATACCAGGAGTCCCTGGCACGATACGAGCGGCCTGAAATGGTCGCCACCCTGGCGGTCACGGTCGTGGAAGGCAACCGCCTCTATGGCATCAATGTCGGTGATTCAAGAGTCACCCTTTGGCGCAATCAGGAACTCATCCCGCTGTCCGAAGACCATGTGGACGCCATTCAGAAAAACATGCTGACACGTGCGCTCGGCATGGAGGAGGAGATCGAGCCTCATGCCTTTGAATGCGAGCTCGAGGACGGTGACGTGACCCTGCTGTGCAGCGACGGCCTGTCCAACCATCTAAGTGCTCAAGACATGGCCACAGCCATGCAGCAACGCAGCAGCGCGCGCAGCTTGGTGCTGGACGCCCGGCGCAATGCGAGCCAGGAAACGCTGGATGACATCAGCGCCGTAGTGATGGACATCCGCCAGACAGGCAAACTGCGCACGATGAATGAGCGCGTGCTGGACGTACCTGAAAGCCTGCGCAAAGGCGACAAGGTGGACGGGTATGAACTCCTGCGTTCCTTCCATGGCACAGACCGTGTGTGGCTGGCGGAAAAAGACGGGCTGCGTGTCGTGATCAAATTTGCGCCTCGTGAAGCCCGGGACAGTGCAGCTTACCTCACGGCCTTTACCCGTGAGACCTGGAATGCCACCCGGGCACAGTCCGAGCACTTTGTGCGGGCGCATGAGCCGCTGGGGCAGACCGCCCGCTACTACGTCATGCAGTTTGTGGATGCCCCAAGCCTGCAGTCTGTGCTGCGGGAACGCCTGCTGTCAGTGGACTCGGCCGTGGCCTTGGGCCGCTTCCTTGCCGAAGCCTGCCAGACGCTCCTGCGGATAGACCTGGCCCATGGCGACATCAAGCCTGAAAACATCCTTTGCGCGGGTGACTATGCACGCCTGAGCTTCAAGCTGGTGGATCTGGGCAGCGCCGTGCAGGTCTTTTCCGAAGCCTCCCGCGCAGGCACCGCCAGCTACCTGGCCCCCGAGAGATTCCGCGGTGCCCCCAACAGCGAGCGCACGGAAATTTTTGCCATTGGGGTGGTTCTCTACCAGGCGCTGACGGGCAAGTTGCCATATGGCAGCATTGAACGCTTTCAGACGCCTTCTTTCAGTGCGGCCAAGAACCTGTCCAAACTGAACCCGAATGTCCCGCCATGGTTGGAGACAGTGGTGCGCCGCGCCATCGCCCTGAAGCCGGAGCGCCGCTACCAGCACTATTCCGAGCTGGCCCATGATCTGGCCAATCCGGCGCGGGTGCAGCCTTTCTTCGAAGACTTCACCCCGCTGCTCGAGCGCAACCCGCTGATTTTCTACCGCACCGGATTTTTCATCCTTTTGGTTATCTCTCTGCTTCTCCTTTTCAAGCTGATGACCCTTTCCTGAATTTTCACCTGAAACACCGCCATGTCCCGCGTTCCCCTCATCCCTGAATCCGCCCCTTTCACCACCGAGCAACGAGCCTGGCTCAACGGCTTTCTGGCCGGCCTGATCAGCCGTGGAGAGAACCAGGGTGCATCCCTTTCCCCCGCAGCCGAAACGGCGAAAAAGCCCCTGCTCATCGCCTTTGGTAGCCAGAGCGGCAATGCGGAAAGTTTGGCCAAGCGGCTGGCCAGGGAAGCAGCGAGCCGGGGTTTTGCCGCACGTGCGGCAGGCCTCGACTCGCTGCAACCGGCCGACCTTGTCCGCGAACAAAATGTGCTTCTCATCACCAGCACCTGGGGTGAGGGCGACATGCCAGACAACGCCATCTCCTTTTGGGACAGCATCAATCAAAATGGCAGCAGCCCGAAACTGGATGGCGTGAAATACAGCGTCCTCGCCCTGGGTGACAAAAACTACGGTGAAACCTTCTGCCTGGCGGGCAAGAAGCTGGACTCGCGCTTCGCCGAGCTCGGAGCGACACGAGTGATCGAGCGTGTGGACTGCGATGTCGAATTCGACGAACAGGCCAAGACCTGGAGCACCAACGTTTTCAGGGCCCTGGAAACGGGCAGTGCTGCATCCGTGGCGGTCGTTACCGAGATTGCACCTGAAGAAGTAGTCGAGGAAACTAGCTACAACAAAAAGAACCCCTTCCCTGCTCCGCTCATCGGCAATGTTGCCCTGAATGCCACCGGCAGCTCCAAGGACACACGGCACATCGCCTTTTCCCTCGCAGGCTCCGGCCTGGACTATGAAGTGGGCGATGCCCTGGGCGTGTATGTCAAAAACTGCCCAGAAGTGGTGGATGCCATCCTATCCGCTCACAGCCTAGATCCGCAGTCTGAAGCCACGCTTCCCGACGGTGGTACGGCTTCCCTGCGCGAGGCGCTGATCTCCAGCTACGAAGTGCGCCATCTGCACGGTGTCACGCCTAACCATTTATCGAACACGGCTGATTTTGTTACCAGCTTAAGGAAGCTTCAGCCTCGACTTTACTCCATTGCCTCCAGCATCAAGGCTCATCCGGAAGAGGTTCATCTCTGCGTGGGGGCGGTCCGCTATGACGTGCATGGAGTTCAGCACAAAGGTGTGGCCAGCACCTTCCTGGCAGACAGGCTCGCCCTGGGTGATACGACGGGTGTGTTCTTCCATGTGGCGAAGCATTTCCGCCTGCCGATCGACCTTAGCAAACCGGTCATCATGGTCGGTCCTGGCACTGGCATCGCGCCTTTCCGTGCTTTCCTGGAAGAGCGGGAAGCCACGGGTGCTCCTGGAAAAAACTGGCTCTTCTTTGGCGACCAGCGCCGCACCACCGACTTCCTCTACCATGACCAGATCATCGAGTGGGTGCAGAAGGGCGTCCTTACCCGCCTGGACACGGCCTTCTCCCGTGACCAGGAAGAGAAGATCTACGTCCAGACCCGCATGCTGACCGCTGCTGCCGAGATGTGGCAGTGGCTGGAGGAAGGTGCCCACTTTTACGTCTGTGGCGATGCCAAGCGCATGGCTAAGGATGTGGACGCCGCGCTCCATGAAATCATCCAGACCGCAGGCGGTCGCACGGCGGAAGAGGCCATCGCCTATGTGGCCAACATGAAGAAAAACAAGCGCTACCAGCGCGACGTGTATTGAAGCCCTGTCCAAGGCCGGCCCTCAGAAAACACCCTCCACTTTTTAAAGCCATGACCACCCTTGCCATCCCCTCATCCTCGGCAGACAAAAACTTTTCCGCTGAGCAGCAGCGCTATCTCGAAGGCTTTTTTGCCGGTGTGACCGCAGGCGGTGTTTCCTTTGCAGACCTCTCCGGATCCACAGCCCCAAAGCCAGTGATCCCCGAAGGCCCTTCCCTGGATGACCTCACCAAAGAAGAGCGCATCAAACGCGAACTGCATCCCTTTGATGCCATCGAGCAACTGGTGATGGATGCACGGTGGAATGCCAAGCCCGAGCCCGAGTCCATCTTTCGTTACAAATGGAATGGCCTCTTTTGGCTAAACCCGGTGAAGGACGGCTACATGTGCCGCCTCCGCATCCCAGGCGGGGTGGTGAAAAGTTATCAGTTACGCGAACTGGCCGCCATCACCAGCGAGCTGACCTCCGGCTACATCCAGATCACCACGCGCAACAACTTCCAGATCCGCCTCATCGAGCCGAAAAACTGCCCGGAGGTGCTGCGGCGCATCCAGTCCTGCGGCCTGCATTCCAAAGGTGCTGGCGCAGACAACATCCGCAACATCACCATGAATCCATGCGCAGGCTATGACCCGCACGAGATCATTGATGTGCGCGCCCTCGTGAACGAGCTGGCCACGCTGATCATCGCCTCCAAGGAGTTTTATGATCTGCCGCGCAAATTTAACATTGCCTATGATGGAGGTGGCCTGATCAGCGCCGTCGAAGACACCAATGACATCGGTGCCAGCGCCGTGAGAATCCTGGAAAATAGCGAGGGCATCGAACCGGGCGTGTACTTCCGCATCGCCCTGGGCGGCGTCACCGGACACCAGACCTTCGCCAGCGACTGGGGCGTGATTGTGAAGCCCGAGCAGCTCAACGACATCATGGTGGCCCTGCTGCGAGTGTTCATCAAACATGGCGACCGCACCAACCGGAAGAAGGCACGCTTTAAGTATGTGGTCGAGGGTATGGGACTGGACGGAGTGCTGGCGGAAACGGAAAAACTACTGTCATTCAAACTGACGCGCTTGGCACCCGATTCTGCCATCCAGGAAAAGCGCAGCTTCACCCAGCAGGGGCACTCCCATGTGGGCACCTTTCCTCAGAAGCAGGAAGGCCTCGTCTATGTGGGGGCCAGCGTGCCCGTGGGCCAGATGACCGCCAAGCAGATGGAGCGCATCGCCGATCTTGCCGAGAGCTATGGTTCCGGCGAAGTCCGCCTGACGGTCTGGCAAAACTTCATCATTCCAAACGTGAAGGCGGCCTATGCGGCCACCTTGGCAAAGTCCCTCCGGAAACTGGGCTTTCCCTGTGAGCAGTCGAACCTCAAAAGCGGCTTCGTGGCCTGCACGGGTAACAAATATTGCAAATTCGCGGCCAGCGATACCAAGGGCCATGCGATCGCCATGATGGAGTATCTGGACAAGCGGGTGAAGCTGGACAAGCCGGTCAACATTCACTTCACCGGCTGCGCCCACTCCTGCGCGCAGCACTTCATGGGAGACATCGGCCTGCTGGGTACCAAGGTGAAGTCTGAGTCTGGAGAAGGTTATCACATCACCGTGGGTGGTGGCTTCGGCGAGAACCGCAAGATTGGTCGGCAGATCTTCAGCGGAGTGCCCTTTGAATCACTCGGCACCACTCTGGAGACCATGCTGAAAGGCTTCCTGAAGAAGCGCACGCCCGACGAAAGTTTTCACAACTTTTGCAACCGGCACACGGTGGGACAACTGCAGGAAGCTTTCTGCGAAGAGTAACCGTTCTTAAACGAGGATTTAAGGCTTATGATTTATGACCTAGACCAACCCGGCACCGGCAGCCATCAGGCGGTCAGCGGGAAAAATGCTCATGAATCCGTCCTCCTCGACAGCCTGCTGCTGGAAAACCTTCTGGAAGAGCAGCAGTGCCTTCGCACTCCGGTGGCCCTGTTTTCCGAAGCCTATGAACAGGACACACCAGCCCGGCGGTTCTCCCATCTCATTCCGCTGGGTCAGCCCCAGCCGGGCGAGCAGTATTCCTTTGAGGTCAATCTGGATTCCTGCACCGGCTGCAAAGCCTGCGTGGCGGCCTGCCACTCCCTGAACGGACTGGATGACAATGAGAGCTGGCGGGATATCGGCCTGCTGGTGGGCACCCGAAAAAAGCCCTATCTGCAGACGGTGACCACGGCCTGCCATCACTGTGCTGACCCAGCCTGCCTGGACGGTTGCCCGGTGCTCGCCTATGACAAAGACCCCATCACCGGCATCGTCCGCCATCTGGATGACCAATGCATCGGCTGCAGCTACTGCATCCTGAAATGCCCTTACGATGTGCCCAAGTTTAACCTCAAGCGTGGCATCGTGCGCAAGTGCGACATGTGCCAGGGTCGCCTGGCAGACGGTGAGGCCCCTGCCTGCGTGCAGGCCTGCCCGAATGAGGCGATCAAGATCAAGACCGTGAAGGTGGAATCCATCCCCGTCTTTGGCAGCATCCTCGCAGGAGCCCATGATTCCGGCTACACACGTCCTGCGACACGTTACATCAGCAGCAAGCCGCTGCCAGACCATGCACGCGCGGCGGACAGTGCCAGGCTGGAGCTGGACCATGGCCACGAGCCCCTGGCCTGGATGCTGGTGCTCACCCAGATGAGCGCAGGCGCTTTCATCGGCTGTGCAGCAGCCATGTGGGCGGGTGTCCTCTCGCCCGACCAAGCCGCCATCACTTCCGCCGCAGCCCTCTTTTTTGGACTCATCGGCATCGCCCTCAGCGTGCTGCATCTGGGGCAACCTCTGAAAGCCTGGAGAGCCTTCATGGGGTGGAAAAAATCCTGGCTTTCCCGCGAGATCCTCGCCTTCGGTGCCCTGCCTGCCGGTGGCAGTGCCATCGCCGCCACCTGGTGGCTGGGCAATCCTGAGTGGCTACGGCTGGCCGTCACGGGCACAGCCGGGGCAGCCTTGGCAGCGGTGTTTTGCTCCGTGATGGTTTATGTGGACACGCGGCGTCCCTTCTGGGCACTGCCGCTCACAGCGGGCAAGTTCCTGGGAACCATGCTGGTGCTGGGCGCGGGCCTTTGCGCCGTCACCTGGAGTTGGTTAGGCCATCCAGTGGTCACCTGGGCCATGGCAGCCACCTTGTTGTTCCGGTGGTCGCTCTCCATCTGGGAAATGTCTCGTTATTGGCGAGCTTTGGAAGATGAGGAATCACCCTGGCATCGCTCGGCCAGCATTATCCATAAGCATCTACGCGTGCAGATCGAAGTGCGCGGAATCCTGCTGATCCTGACGGGTCTTGTGATTCCCGTCAGCCTCGCTGCAGGTGCCTCATTCCGCTGGCTGCTGCCCCTGTCTCTGCTGCTGACCTTCACCAGTCAGCTCATTGAGCGTCGCTATTTCTTCACCGCAGCGGCAGGCTCGAAAATGCCAGGAAACTGAAAGCCATGATCACCCTTCCTGCCCCTACTTTCCGTGAATGGAACGGCCCTTTGACTGAGGATCTAGTACGCGACCCAGCACGGTTTGGCTTGGGGCAACTGCCGCGCCGTCTTCAGCCGAATGGCACGGCCAAATCCATCTGCGGCTTTTGCTCCACCGGTTGTGGTTTGAAGCTGCATCTCAAGGATGGTGTGGCCATCAATGCGACGCCAGATCCGGACTATCCGGTAAACCTAGGCACCGCATGCCCGAAAGGCTGGGAGGCGCTCACACCCCTGGATGCGGCGGACCGTGCCACCACACCCCTGTTGCATGGTCAGCCGGTGGACTGGCAGACGGCGATGGATGTCTTTTGTGAAAAGATGAAAGGGGTACTGGACCAGCACGGTCCTGGATCTGCCGCCTTTATCAGCACCGGCCAGATCATGTGCGAGGAAATGGCCTTCCTGGGCAGCCTGACGAAGTTCGGCATGGGCCTGATCCATGGCGATGGCAATACACGCCAGTGCATGGCCACGGCAGTGACGGCGTACAAAGAGAGCTTCGGCTTTGATGCCCCGCCCTTCACCTATGCCGATTTTGAGGAAAGCGATGTCATGGTCTTCATCGGGGCCAATCCCTGCATCGCCCACCCCATCATGTGGCAGCGGGTGCTGCGCAACAAACGCCAGCCCCAGATCATCGTGGTGGATCCTCGCACCACGGAGACGGCCATGGCCGCTACGCAGCATTACGCCATCCTGCCGAAAAGCGATCTCACCCTCCTCTACGGCATCGCCCACCTGCTGATTCGTGATCGGGCGGTGGATGCCAAGTTCGTGAGCGAAAGCACCACCGGCTTTGAGGAGTTTTCTACGTTTGTCCAAGCTTACACGCCCGAATCAGTCGCGGCAGAAACAGGACTCACTGTAACCCAACTGCAATGCTTTGCCGATACCATCCGCGCAGGCACGCCACGGGTTTCCTTCTAGTGGACGATGGGGGTGAACCAAAGCCACCAAGCCACCCGCACCGCCCAGGCCATCATCAATCTGGCCCTGATGACGGGCAACATTGGCAAGCCCGGCACTGGGGCGAATTCGATCACCGGCCAGTGCAATGCGATGGGATCGCGGCTGTTTTCAAACACCACCAACCTCATCGGCGGTCACGATTTCAAAAACCCCGCTCACCGGGTCAAGATTGCCGATGCCATGGGCTTTCCCGTCGAACGCATCCCTGACCAGCCGAGCCTGGCCTACGACCAGATTCTCGAGGGCATTGAGTCCGGAAAAATCAAGGCGCTGTGGATCATCGCCACCAACCCGAGTCACTCCTGGATTAACCAAAAACGTTTCAACGACCTGCTCTCCAAACTGGATTTCTTCGTCGTTCAGGACATGTACGGGACCACGGAGACCGCCCGGCAGGCCCACCTGTTTCTACCCGCCGCCGCCTGGGGAGAAAAGGATGGGACCTTCATCAATTCGGAACGTCGCATCGGCTTCAGCCGCCAGGTGCGCCGTGCGCCAGGACAAGCCCTCAGCGACTTCCGCATCTTCCGGCTGATCGCCCACGCCTGGGGCCTGGGCGATCTGTTCTCCGAATGGACCTCCCCTGAAGGCGTGTTCCAGATCCTCAAGCGATGCACCCAGGATCAGCCCTGTGAAATTTCAGGGATTCAGGATTATGCGATGATAGAGAAAAGCGGCGGCATTCAGTG
Source organism: Verrucomicrobiales bacterium (assembly GCA_003453085.1). Taxonomy (GTDB): domain Bacteria; phylum Verrucomicrobiota; class Verrucomicrobiia; order Verrucomicrobiales; family Verrucomicrobiaceae; genus Prosthecobacter. Next base: position 1,338 of record DMMK01000513.1, on the reverse strand, counting down.
GCCGCTGAAAGCTGCCGATGCTGCAGCTCCCGCTTTTGCCACGGAACGCCGACTCTTTGCCGATGGCCGATTTTTCACACCGGACCAGCGTGCACGATTCGTCTTTGATCCCGCCGTCCCATCGCCGGAAATGCCGGATGCAGACTACCCGCTCATCCTCATCACGGGCCGTGGCACCAGCGCCCAGTGGCATACGGAGACACGCACCGCCAAATCTGAAGTGCTGCGCAAACTGGGCCCGACAGAGCTGTTCCTGGACATCCATCCCGAGGATGCCCGTCAGTTAAACATCCGCGATATGGCGGTGGTGACGGTGGAGTCTCGCCGTGCTTCCCTGACTATGAAGGCGCGCATTTCTCCCGGCGTCAGCCAGGGCCAGGTCTTTCTGCCCATGCATGATCCCCGTGTAAACCAACTCACCCATTGGGCTGTGGATCCATACAGCCGCCAGCCCAACTACAAGCACTGCGCCGTCAGGGTCGCACCGAACGCAAACTGAGGGAAACATTCACACGTTCCGGCTTGCCCTGGCCTGGGTTGTGAGGCACAGACTGGAACCGTGAACGCATCTCTGTCCAGTCTTCGTGGGGCCCTCTGGGGCCAATTTATCGGCGATGCTGCTGCCCTGGGCACGCATTGGATTTATGACCTGGCGGACATGGCCCGCAAGTTTCCCCAGGGCGTCCATGGCTTTGAGACACCTCTCAAAGGCCACTACCATGAAGGTAAAAAAAGTGGCGATCAGACCCACTATGGCGATGCAGCCCTGCTGCTGCTGGAATCGTTGGCGGCCTGTGGCGGGCGCTTCCGCGAAAATGACTTTGGCATGCGCTTCCAAAGCTTCTTTGGCAGCGCCTCCTGCCGCAGCTACAAGGACCATGCCACCCGTGAAACCCTGGAGCACCTGCAGCAGCAGCCGGGCAATTTTCAAAATGGGGCCGATGATGACCAGCTCGCCACCGTCAGTCGGCTGGCTCCGGTGGTGGTCGCTTACCAAAAGGAGGATTCCACCACCCTGGCGGATGCCATTCATCGGCTCACCCTCGTGACCCAAAATCACGCGACCGCCGAGGCCTGTGCGGCAGCATGCGCCGTGCTGCTTCGCACCCTCCTTCAGGGCACGCCCTTTCGCGAAGCTTTCGAGCTTACCCGCAAGTCCCGGGAAGTGAGCTGCGACGGCTCCGACTACTTTGAGTTTGCCTACATGTTGCGTGAGCTGGATGTGGTGACCGCCACCGGGCGCTTCGGCCAAAGCTGCCCTCTCGCCCAGAGTTCCCCCTCCGCCTTGCACGCCGCCTGGCGTCACCAGAACAGCTTTGAAGACGCGATCTTAAACAC
>DMMK01000012.1 GCA_003453085.1 Verrucomicrobiales bacterium | reverse complement strand
GGTAGGCCCGTTGGTGTTCCTCAACCCAGACAGCCCAGCCCGACCAGAAGGCGTCCATGAAATGCGGCTACCTAAGGCAGAGGTCAAAGGCCGCTGTCGCCACAGGATCGCAGTCCGCTGACGGACGGGTATCAGGGCGACCGGTCATCGCGCGGAACATGCCGCCCAGGGTCCGGTCAATGGCAGTGAGGCTTTGCTTTTCAGAGCGTTGAAAATCGGCAGCCACTTTCCGGACCATGGAATTGAGATGCGGATCCTTCGCGCCCAGGCTCAGGATGAGACTCGCCAAGCCTTCATAGGTACATTCAGGGGGAAGAGAGGGGCTGAACTCAAACACCGAATCATCCCCAACCTCTTCGGAGGCAGCCGCCACCATGGACACCCATGCCGAGGCACGGCAGGTTCCTTCAGCCGAACCAGCGCCGCCAAAGGTATCACGGAAAGCCCGCTTAAGGGCCTTTGACCAAAAGGCCAGCCACCCTGGCTGCGACTGCGTGCCGTCTTTCGTGTCCAGCTTCATGGGCCGAGTCTGGCATGGAGCGCCCGCCCGTCGCAACGCCATTGTATTCCTACCCGCATTTCGTATCTGAAGCCTCCTCAACGGGCATCTTATCTGTCATCACAAGCATCTTGTGAGACGAAGTCTTCAAAAGGAAGAGCCACTGGCGAAAGGAAATAGGAGATGCCATCTTCAAACTGTTTTACATGCCAGACAATGACGCCTTCGGGCTGTACGTCTGAGCTGAACGGAAAAACAAATGGAGGAAGCCACAACAGGGACAGCTTGCCTGTGCCTTCCCATCCGGCTTCCTCGCGAAAGCGGCGGCGAACCCCCTCTTCCAGTTGGGTTCGTCGGGCCTCGTCTTCAATCAGCCGAGAGGGAGGCAGCATGAAATGCAGATTATCCACCCACTCCCAGGAGTACAAATGAAAGGCCGCAATATCGTTGACCGAATAGGTGATCAGTTCGCTGAGGTCTTTGGTATAAGCATCAAATTCAGGGTGCATCATGACAGGCTTTGAGTCTCGCCCCTGTGGGGGGTATAGTTGTGGAAAAGTTTCGTGGATTTCACGTCACTGAGATTGGGAATATGACTCTGGGAACCGTGATTGGCAGAGATCTAGGCAGTCGTTTCTACCGTATGACTGGCATCTTTTTTGGGGGAAGCTTTGATGAGTCATTGAATCGACAAGGCCATAAGGCTTCTTCTCCAAATCCAAGACAGGCAATGGCGGCAGCCAATCCAAAGGAGTCAGCCCTTTAAATCAGACTGGATTTAAGCCACCGGTGTGAGAAGAAGCTTTCCATTATTTGAATCAAAGTCTGCAAGCACCTTCAGACTTGAATCAGGGAATTGATCTGATGACACAGTAAACGTTAGCTCGAGCTTTATAGACTGTTTAAATTCTTTTATGAATGTCGACGCGTCAGTGAAAGGCTTTATAAGTAAAACATGCGGGGAGGCAGAGATGACAAGAAGGGCATCAAATCCACGACTCTTACCAGGGTTTATTCGAACTGTAGAAGAATCAACTCCCTCCCATTTGAACTCAGCAGAATTATGGGGCAAGCTATCGCTACCAACCTCTTTAATTTCGGTTAGATAGGCACTGCAACCGGTAGCCGCTTTACGGTGATGAGCGTTACGAACGTTGATATGATAATAAGCGACTTTGGTTTGGTTATTCCACAAAGCCGCCACCCCTGTATCATTGGCAAGAGATAACTCGAGTTGATTTCTCGAATTCAACGACCAGTCTCCCTCTTTTAAGCGGTTGCGAATTTCTTGTACCACAGTTGCAGCCAACTGCCGTCGATCCGTAAATGGAGTTGAATTGGCCGCAATGGCCCCCCGAATTCCCATTAATTCTTCAACACCTTGTTCATGAAAGCAGGCAATAGGAAGATCCAAGAACGCAGCTATTCCAAACTCCTGATGTGAAAACAAAGAACCTCGACAAATTGCATGCTCATCTGACGAAAGGGGCTCCCTCTTAAAATCGAGAAAAACAAAGTAGTCCGAATCTGCCAACTGGGGAAAAATCAGTTCTTTTAATGATTTTGCGTCATGTTTGGTAAATGCAGTCCAAACAGTAAAGCCTTCTGCTTCTAAAGCAGTTTTGACACTAAGCACGGTTTGCCTCTCCGAAAGATTTGAGTCATCCCTCGATGATTGACCGCTGCTTAGAAAGACAGAAGGCTTTTCCATAGCCACGTTACTGACAAGCCTCACAAGTCCCGCCGTTCCGCATGGCCTCAATCGAGCAGGCTTGGATCTGCTCTTCCGTATAAGCAGCGGCTTTGGTGGGGTCTTGGCCGACGATGCCGCGCATTTCCTTCTTCACTTCGACATCGGCTTTTTCGATGTTGGAGGCGGAGCGGGTGCGGAGGTAGTAGGTGGTCTTGAGACCTTTTTTCCAGGCTCCGCGATACATGTGGGAGAGGGTGCGCATGTCGCTCTCACCGCAGAAGAGGTTCACGGACTGGGACTGATCAATCCACTTCTGACGGCGGGCGGCGGCATCGATGAGCCAGCTCCAGTCAATGCTGAAGGCGGTGGCGTAGCGGCGCTTGAGGTCCACGGGGATTTCCTCGATGCCTTCGATTTCGCCGTCCATGTACTTCAGCTTGTTCTGCACCTCAGGGGTCCACAGGCCGCGCTTTTTGAGGTCGCGGATGAGGTAGGGGTTCAGCAGCATGAAGTCGCCGGAGAGGTTGGACTTCACGAGCATGTTGCTCATGAGGGGCTCGATGCACGGGCTGGAGCCCATGATGTTTGAAATCGTCGCCGTCGGGGCGATGGCGAGGACGTTGCTGTTGCGCATGCCGTGCTTGGTGATCTTGGCGCGCAGGGCGCTCCAGTCCATCTTGCCGCCACGGGGGACGTCGATCTCCATGCCGCGCTCCTGGGCGAGGAGGTCCACGGTATCCTGCGGGAGGAGGCCTCGGTCCCACTTGCTGCCTTTGTAGCTGGAGTAGGTGCCTTTTTCGGCGGCCACGTCGCTGCTGGCCTCATAGGCGTAGTAGGCGACGGCCTCCATGAATTCGTCGTTGAACTCGACGGCTTCCTTGGAGGCAAAGGGGATGCCTTTGCGGTAGAGGGCGTACTGCAGGCCCATGACGCCGAGCCCGATGGGGCGGTGACGCTCGTTGGAGGTCTTGGCGGCGACGGTGGGGTAGAAGTTGATGTCGATGACGTTGTCCAACATGCGCACGGCGGTGCGGATGGTCTCGCGCAGCTTGGTGTGGTCGATGTTGCCAGCGTCGTCGAGGTGGTTGTCGATGAGGACGGAGCCCAGGTTGCACACGGCGGTTTCATCCGCGCTGGTGTTCAGGGTGATCTCGGTGCAGAGGTTGCTGCTGTGGATGACGCCGACGTGGTCCTGCGGGCTGCGGACGTTGCAAGGGTCCTTGAAGGTGATCCAAGGGTGGCCGGTTTCGAAGATGGATTTGAGCATCTTTTTCCACAGGTCCAGGGCCTCGACCTCGCGGCCGAAGATCTTGCCGGCCTTGGCCATGACCTCGTACTCGGCGTAGCGTTTTTCAAAAGCGCTGCCGTAGAGCTCATGCAGGTCCGAGACTTCATTGGCGCGGAAGAGCGTCCAGGTGCCACGGGTCTCCATGCGTTTCATGAAGAGGTCGGGGATCCAGTTGGCGGTGTTCAGGTCATGCGTGCGGCGGCGTTCATCGCCGGTGTTCACGCGAAGCTGGAGGAAGTCCTCGATGTCGTTATGCCACACTTCCAGGTAGGCGCAGCCGGAGCCACGGCGCTTGCCGCCCTGGTTCACGGCGATGAGCTGGTCATTGTGCAGCTTCAGGAAGGGGATGACGCCCTGGCTTTCGCCATTGGTGCCCTTGATGTAGCCGCCGGTGCCGCGCACGCTCGTCCAGGAGCCGCCGAGACCGCCGGCCCATTTGGAAAGGAAGGCATTCTCCGCGATGCCACGGATCATGATGGACTCGATGCTGTCATCCACCTTGTAGAGGTAGCAGGAGCTGAGCTGGCTGTGCAGGGTGCCGCTGTTGAAAAGGGTGGGCGTGCTGGAGCAGAAGCGGCGGCCTTTGTACAGCTTGTAGAGGGCGATGATCTTGTCCTCCGGGTTTTCCTTTTCCTGAATGCAGAGGCCCATGGCCACGCGCATCCAGAAGAGCTGGGGAGCCTCCAGGCGCTTGCTGGGCTTCACCTTTTTGTCCACGATGAGGTAGCGGTCGTAGAGGGTCTGAATGCCGAGGAAGTCAAAGTCCATGTCGGCGGTGGGCTCCAGGGCCTCGGCCAGTTTGTCGAGGTCGAACTCGAGCAGACGGGGGCTGATACGATCAATCTCCACGCCACGGGCCAGATTGCGGCGGAAGGCGCGGCGGTGGAAGTCGCGCAGGGCCTCGATGCCGTCGCGGACGATGTCCCAGCCGAGGACTTCTTCATAAATGTAGCTGAGACGGATGCGGGCGGCGAAGCGGGCAAAGTCGGCGTCCTTCTGCATGAGCGTCTTCGCATTCAGGATGACGGTCTGCTTCAGGTGCTCCAGCGTGATGTCAGAGTTCAGGGAGCGGCGCAGCTCCATCTCGATCTCATTGCGAGTGAGGCAGAGATCCAGGCCGAGCATGGCAAAATCGATGCGCTTTTTCAGGTCCTGACCGTCCCAGAAGAAGGTCTCCGTGGGGCTGGCGCGGACGACGATGAGGGCCTGCTGATCATGGTCCTCCTGGCTGAGGCTTTCGGCCACTTCCTCGTCATGCTCGCGCATTTTGGAGCGGAGGGCACGATACTGGATGTAGGCGCGGGCCACCTTGAAGAAGCCCTGCTTCATCAGCTCTTCCTCGACGATGTTCTGCACGTCTTCGATGTGCATGAACTGCTTGCCCTCTTCCGCCACGAAGCGGCTGGCCGCCTCCGCCACCTGCACGGCGGGGGAGGAATCCATCTCCATGGAGAGGAAGGCTTTGCGCACGGCGATCTCGATCTTGTTATGGTTCCAAGGGACGAGCTGGCCGCTGCGGCGGATGACTTTGGTGCTCACGATCAGCGGCTGGGGCAGGGTGTTGTCGGCAAGGCTGTCGTACTCCGTACGTTTGCGGCGCTCCGCCAGACTGCGGGCCACGTCATGGGCATTGTGCCGGACGAGGGCGCGCTCGATGCAGTGATAGATGTCCTTCCCGCTCAGGGCGCTGCCGGCTCCCTCGGCAATCTGGGCGGTGCGCTGGTGCAGCTCATCCGCTACGGCGCGGGCGATGGTCTGCACGAGCTGCTGGTTCTTCTCGTTGTAAATGTCGCTCTCCTTCTGGCGGGCCATGAAAAGATCCGCCAGGGCGCTGCCCACGGTATCGGCGATTTCGCCCATGTCGAAGTCACGTTCGTCCCCGCCCACCTTCACCTTGATGGCGGAGGCGGACTCGGCTCCGCCGACCGTCAGCGCGCTCCATTCGAAGCGCGGTTTCTGGTCTTTGGGGGTGTGGGCGACTTTTTTGAGGGCTTTATCTTCGTGGAGAAGGTCCTGGATCATGGCGGGAGCGGGAGATGAGGTTGACTAGGAGCAGCGAGACGTTTTGGAGGATAAGAAATCCGCGCCGGAGAGCTCCAGCGAAAACGTCTGTTCCTTCGGGAGAGGATGAAAAGATTACAGGTCGTCGTCGTCGCAGACGGCCAGGGCGGAGGACTTCTGG
>DMMK01000212.1 GCA_003453085.1 Verrucomicrobiales bacterium | reverse complement strand
AATCTCCTGAGGCCATCCCTTTTGCCGCCGTCAAGGAGGCCGTGCGCCAGCGATTGCTGGAATCCCATAAGGACACCCGGTTCAATGAGTTCATCGCCCAGCTCAAAAGCGAGGCGAAAATCGAAGATACCGACCCGGATGAAGCGGGGGAAAGCGGCGGGCACTGAAGCGTCCCTTCGACGCATCCGTCGCTTGCCAGGCCGCTCATTTGACCCGAAAGCCTTAAGCCTGCCCGCATGACCGACCTCCTCGCCTATTACCTGCACGATCTCAGCCCCTACGTCATCCGTTTCACCGACAGTTTTGCCGTGCATTGGTATGGGCTGGCCTACGTGCTTGGGTTTTACCTGGCCTATCGGGTGATGCTGTTTCTGGCCCGGCGGGGGCTTTCTGAGATCAAGCCAGATCAGGTGGCCGATTTCATCACCATGGTGGCCCTGTTCGGCGTCGTGCTGGGTGGTCGTCTGGGTTACATGCTGCTCTATGACTGGGATCGCTTTATCGCAGCACCCTGGAGCCTTTTTCTGCTGAACCAGGGCGGCATGGCCAGCCATGGCGGCATTGCCGGGGTGGCCCTGTTTCTCCTTTGGTATGCGCGGCGGCACAAAATTTCCTGGACTGGGCTGGGCGACACCCTCGTCTGCGGTGCTCCTCTGGGCATCTTTTGCGGGCGCATCGCGAACTTCATCAATGGCGAGCTATTTGGCCGGGTGACCACGGTCCCCTGGGCCATGAAATTCCCCACGGAGTTGCTCCATGAAGACTTCGTCAAACAGGGTGGCAAGGCGGTGATGTCACTGCCTCCAGGAATGCAGCACAGCCCGGAGATCATCGCGTTTTTCAAAACGCAGCCGGAGGGTGTGGCCGGGCTGGAGGCCATGCTGCATCCGCGCCATCCGTCGCAGCTTTATGAAGCCCTGGGCGAGGGACTTTTCCTCTCCGCCATTCTGCTGGCCGTGCGGCTACGGTATCCCCGCCTCCCCCACGGCATTCTCACGGGTCTGTTTTTCATCCTCTACGCCATCGCCCGCATCAGCCTGGAGTTCGTCCGCCAGCCCGATTCCGGTTCTGAGATGATCATGGGCCTCACACGCGGCCAGTTTTTCTCGGTCTTCATGATTGCCATTGGGGCCGCGTTCATCGCCTACGGCTGCTTCCGGGGAGTCCCCAAAGCGTCTCTGGCGCGCTGAAATCTTGGCCTCACGTGCATTTTCATGCTCCTGCTGGACTGGGGATTGCATCACGCCATGGTAAACGGCCATGTCTTCCGACGTCCTCATCACCAAGCGCAAAGAGTTCCTCCCGCTGACGGATGAGCTGGAAACCTATCTAGATGAGTTCGGTCGCCACTACTCGCTGCCAGCCTCCTACAAGGACCTGCTGGGCTTCACCGAAAGCTATCCGCTGGATGATAAAAACGGCAATCCCACCCACTGGTCCAGCGTCTTGTACCCGCGCCAGATGCAGGATGAGCTGTATCCCCGCCTGACCAGCATTTACTCCCTGCTGCGCACGGGGGATCTCCATGCCGTACCGCACCTTTTTGTGGAGCGGGTGGACTACTGTGAGTTTGGCAATTCACGGCCTTTCCGCATCCGGGTGGTCAATCAGTATAACGACAACTATGACCATTTTTATGTGAAGACGGCTGATGCCTCACGTGTCTATGGCCTGGAGCTGGAACATCTGCTTTCGCCCAACCGCATCAACTACCTCGCGCAGCGCAACACCCTGGTGGAAGAGCACATCGCCGGCGTTCCGGGGGATGTCTTCATCCGCGATCATCTGGACCGCCCTGACGTGAACAAGGTGCGCATTGCCAAGGAGTTTGTGAAGTTCAGCGAGCGTTGCTTCCTCCGCCTGCTGGGAGACATGCGCAGCTACAACTATGTCATTGATATCACGCCGGACTTTGAGGACGTGCAGTATCGCGTGCGGGCGATTGACTTTGACCAGCAGAGTTATGAGGGGCGGCGCAGCATCTACCTGCCGCAGTTTTTCAAGGAGAACAATCCCGTCGTGTGGCTGTGCGGCAAGCTGCTGAACCTGCCCACGATGAACCAGTACCAGGACGAGGAGCGCAGCCTGATCGCCCGCCGCTACATCAGTGAGCATCAGCGCATCACGGCACTGCTGCAGATCATGAAAAACAATCCGCGCGAGCCGGCGGACAAGGTGGCCCAGCTCGCCAGGGAACTGGGCGAATACCACAATACGGATGCCTTTGACACCTGCGAAAGCATGGGCGCAGTGGTGGAGCGAAATCTCGAGGTGACCCTGGGACGGCACCTTGTTTAGACCCGCAGTAGGGGGGCTGCCTTAAAACGTAGCCTTTTCTAAAAAAGCACGCTCTTCAGGCAGCATTTTTGCCTGGGCCTCGATGGTCTGCACCACGCTCTTGGCCGCATCGGCAGCGTTCTTGGCGTTGCTGCCACGGGCCATAGCGGCCAAGATGGCTTTCTGGCCGGGGGAGAGGCTGCCCACATCCAGATTGCGCAGCAGGGCGGTGGCCGATTCCACATCCTTCATCCGCCAGTGGGCGAGCGCCACCAGCAGACGGCGCAGGTGGTCTTCGGGACGTTGCTGCAGCAGCTTTTGGGTTTCATTCAGGGTGAGTTCAAGCTGCCGTCCGGTGAGGAGGTTCACGTAGAGGAAGCGCTCGACATAAACAGGATCATCGGGCCAGCGACGCGCAGCCTCCGTGGCGGCTTCCAGCAGGCCTTCGGTATTGCCATTGGCCTCGGAGGCGCGCAGCAGTCCCTGATAACCCAGGCGGTCAGTCCGGGGATTCAAGGCCGCGCTTTTATAGGCGCTTTCGGCGATGTCTGAGTAGCCTCGGGCCTCGGCATACTCGGCGATTTTCATGGAAAGATCGCCACGCCGTTCGAAGTCGGCCGCATTCCTCGCGGCGGTGAGGGCTCGGCGGACTTCATCGGTGGGCTTCCGCATCACAAAGGCGAGGTGAGCGCGGTAAAAGGCGCTTACGCTTTGGTTCAGGATGGCCTCCACTTTGGGATCCTTTACCAGGCGCTCCAAGTCATTGAAACGTTGCAGCATGGTCAGGGCGGTGAGGTAGTTTTCCAGCAGGGGCTGATAGGCCTTGGCATCCTCTTCGTTGACCAGGGCCAGCACTTGCAGAAATTCCTTCTGCTCCACCAGCCAGCGCACCATGGGCACGAGGTCTTCACGGGTTTTGCCACGGGCGAGGTCAATGGCCTCCTGGACCAACTGCACCTTTTGGGCAGGGTTCATTTGCAGTTTGCGTTTCAGAGCCGCCACCTGGTGCCGACCTGTGGTCTTGGGGTGGCTGCGCAGTTTTTCGATCAGACGGGCGGCCTCATCCGGTGGCAGGACTTCGAAGCTGTCGAGAAACTCCAGCGCGGCCAGGCCATTGGCATCTTCCTGCTCTGCCACGGTCCAGGCCCGGCGCATGCCCTCGGCACGTTCGCCAGGATTGGCAGATTCCGTCTGCAGCCTGGCCACCCGCAGGCTGTGCCCGGTGTCTTCAGGATGCTTCTCCGCATACGTTTTCAGGGTCTTGAGCAGGACAGAACTTTGCTGGCTGCTGCTCCAGACCTGCTCGGCAAGTTTCATTGACATGGAATCCGTGGGCGAAAGGGCCAGCACCTCTTCCAGCAAAGTAGCTGCTTCTTTCCCGCGATTCAGATTCAGCAGGGCCTTCACACGAGTCTGCTTGTCTTTCAGCTCGGTGGCTCCTTTGGATTCCAATCGGTCGAGGAAAAACAGGGCCTCAGGCCGTTTCATGGCGGTGAGGTACTCGGTATTCAGGCGGATGGCATTGACGTTGTCCGGCGCCACTTTGTAGGCTTCCTGGGCTTTGAACACCGCATTCACGATCTGTCCATCTTCGGCCAGTTGGCGGGATTCGTTCACCATTTTTTCCGCCTGCCAGTCCTGGTAGCTGTCCTGGATCGGCTTGGCATAGTAGATGCCCAGACCCATCAGAGTCAGACAGAAGGTCCCCACACCGATCCTGGCTGCCCAGCGGGCGGTCTTGGACTGGCGGTCCCGGTGTGCCTGGGTGGGTGGCACCATCCAGTGCCAGACGGCCACGAAGGGACGGAAGAGGATGAAAGGCTTCGGCTGTCCGTTTTGATTCGGATCAATCGTCTGGTTGGTGAGCACTGCGGAAAAGGAGGGGGCGGTTGGGGGAGTGTACCAAGATAACGAACGCTGCCCGCCTCGTCACGGTTAAATTTCCTCTTTGAGAAACCGCCCTGTGGCGCTGTCAGCGGCCTCGGCCACCTGTTCCGGGGTGCCGACGGCCACAATGCTGCCGCCCTGGTTGCCCCCGCCGGGTCCCAGGTCCACGATCCAGTCCGCACAGCGGATCACATCCAGATGATGCTCGATGACGATGACCGTGTTGCCCGCATCCCGCAGGCGGAACAGCACCTGGAGCAGCGTCTGAATATCCGCAAAATGCAGGCCGGTGGTCGGCTCATCCAAGACATAGAGCGTGTTGCCGGTGGCCCGGCGGGCCAGTTCAGCCGAAAGCTTGATTCGCTGCGCCTCCCCTCCCGAGAGGGTATTGCCAGCCTGCCCCAGACGGACGTAACCGAGGCCGCACTCCTCCAGTGTAAGCAGTTTTTCCGCGATGGCGCTGGCTTTGCCAAAAAAGCGCGAGGCCTCGCTGACGGTCATCTCCAGCACCTCGGCGATGTTGCGCCCCTTGAAGGTGATCTCCAGCGTCTCGGCATTGTAGCGTTTGCCGTGGCAGTGGTCGCAGGTCACGTACACATCCGCGAGGAAGTGCATGTC
>DMMK01000651.1 GCA_003453085.1 Verrucomicrobiales bacterium | reverse complement strand
CTGCTGAAGCGGCTCATGCTAGGCGCTGAAAAGTCCGCAGAGCTTGAGAAGAAAATTGCAGAGCTAGACCACGAAGAAAAGCGCCTGCTAGGGATGCGCACGGCCCAGTTTGTCGAGGCGAACGAATCCTTTCGCAACATCGCAGCCAAGATGGTCGGCGGGGGGTTGGTCGTACTTTTAGCCGTGGGTTTCATGCTTTATCAGGAAAACCGCGCGCGCGCCCAGTATGAGGTGAAGCTGGCCGATGCCCGCGATGCCGCCCTGGATGCGGTGAAGACCACCTCCGCTTTTGTCGCCTCCGTCAGTCATGAGATCCGCACTCCCATGAATGGTGTGCTCGGCACCGCCGATCTTCTGCTACGAGATGCCTCCCTGACCCCGAAACTCCGTGATGGTCTCGATACCATCCGCACCTCTGGACGTTCCCTATTGGCCATCATCAATGACATCCTGGACCTGTCCAAACTGCAAGCCGGAGAGATGGCCTTTGTCAATGAACCCTTCTCCCCCGCCGAGGTGGTGGAGGAGGTCATCAGCCTCTTTGCCGCCACCACGGCACGCAAGGGGCTGGAACTCACCCCGCATCTTTCCCCGGATGTGCCACTGCAGATCCGGGGCGACCGCCTCCGCTTGCGTCAGATCTTGCTGAACCTCGTTTCCAACAGCGTCAAATTTACCGAGCAGGGAGGCGTCACCGTCCACGTCGTCCGGCGGCGTGAGGTGGAGTCCGACGGCCGTGTCTGCCTGAGGTTCGATGTCAGCGATACCGGCCCAGGAATCGCCAAGGAGGTGCAGAACCGCCTATTCCAGCCCTTTGCCCAAGTGGATGTGAAGCTGGCTCAGCGTCATGGCGGCACCGGGCTGGGGCTTGCCGTTTCACGGGAGCTGGTCCAGCGCATGAACGGCGTCATGAGTGTGGAAAGCACGCTCGGTCACGGGGCCACCTTTTGGTTCACCGCGGTCTTTGGGGAGGTGGATAACATGGCCGTGGCACGTACGCTTGAATCCCGGCCTCTGCTCATTTTGGAAAACCGCCCCATGACAGCGGATGCACTGCAAACACATGCTGTGGCCTGGGGGCTGAATCCCCGCATTTATGGCCAGATGGGCGAGGTGCCTTCAGATTCCCCCTGGGAGGCGGAGCCACCTGTACAGGCCATCATCATCGGCTCCAGCGTTGCTCACGATTGGTTGGAATCCCTGCGCCGTCTGCGCAGCCGAGACTGGCTGGCCTCCGTCCCGGTCTTTGTCATGACCGATCAGGAGGAACTTAGCGAGGAAGCACTGGCGAGGGAAGGCATCGTCGGTACTCTGAATTACCCCTTCCGACCGTCCGAGCTATATGACCGCCTTGCCGGGGTCACCGAACCCAAGGCTCCTGTCGCCCTGCCAGATCGGCTGGAACTCACTCCTGCACGCCTCATTGTCGCCGATGACAACCCGGTGAATCAGCGCGTGATTCGCAATCAGTTGGAGCACCTCGGTATGGAGGTCGTCATGTGTAGTGATGGCCTCGAGGCCGTGGCCCGCGTGCAGGAGGAAGCCGGCGTGCTGGTGCTGATGGACTGCCAAATGCCGGAGATGGATGGCTTTGAGGCCACCCGCACCATCCGCCAGTGGGAGCACAGCTTGGGGCGCAAGCCCATCCCCATCATCGCCGTCACCGCCCACGTCATGAGTGGGGATGCGGAGCAATGCCTGGAGTCCGGCATGAATGCCTATCTGTCGAAACCTGTGGAGCTCGACCGCCTCCAGCAGATGCTTTTCACCTGGCTTCCCCGCACCGGCTCTGCCGCCGGGCATGGTCCCCGCAGCCAGAATGCTTCCGCCTCCCAGCCCACCGTCGAGTCCGTCTCAGTCAATGAGGCACAGTTGCGTGGTTGCCTGACCGGCGAGCCCGAGCTGGATGCTGACCTCGTCCAGATGGCAGTGACCCAGGTGGCAGAGACCTTGGTGAAAATGAAAACCGCGCTTCAGGACGGATCCGATGCTGCGTGGCGGCAGGCGGCTCATCGTGCGCGTGGCTCCTGTGGCACCATGGGTTTCACCAGCATTGCGGCCTTGTTCCAAGTGGCCGAGTTTGAGGCCACAAGCCAGGAAGCACGTAACCGTGTGCTAACAGATTTGCACGAGGCCCTGCCCGCCCTCGTGGCCCGGTTGGCCGCGCTGGATTTCCCCGTGACTCTCACCCCTGCCTCGGAGACCTGATTTTTTCTCCATGAGCTTTGCGCACCCCCAGGCTGCTTTTATCTCGCGTAGGACGTTGGTTTTGCTGGGCTGCCTGCTGCCCCTCGTTATGACTGGCCAGATCACCCCTCAGAGGCTCAGCCTGCGGGAGCTGCCCGTGGGTGAGTCCCCCGCGCCCGCACTCGCGCCCTGGCAGCGCAGCCTCACCCCCACTGGCGGGTGGAAGGTCTTGGCGGTCACGCCCGACTCCTCCACCGACAGTTTAGAAGTCCCTGCAGGTTCCGTTATCTGGGCTGGCATCTTTCCTGAAACGCTGGCCAAAAGCGCCGCCTCCGGGTTGCAAATCGTTGGTGACATCGCCGCGCCTGTCCCCATGGTGGAAGAGCTGACTCCGCTGAAGCAGGACGCCCCGTCCCTCATCCTTCCTCCCGGGCTAAATCTCGCCCAGCAGATGCAATGGACCGCCTTTGGCGTCGAAGAACGTGTGACTGCGAAGGACGAGGCTGACAATACCCGCTGGAGCATGGCCGTGGGCAAAAAACCTAGCGGTCTTTACAGCGCCACTCTCTGGCGCCTGCCCCGCTGGCCCAAGGGTGCCGCGTGGAAAGTCTCCCTCACCCTCAGCGGTCAGGGCCGCGTGCAGGTGGGCCTGAGTGCCGATACCGGCAAAGGCCATGGCGACCCTCGCATCCTGGATGATCTCTCCCTCACCGCCCAGGATAGCACCCACTCCTGGCAGATCCCGGACGAGTGGTTGCGGGCTCGCTCCCTGCGCCTGAGTCTGCTCTCCGTTTCAGACCAGCCCGTAGAGGTACACATCCCCTCCATCACTGCGGTCCCACAGACAGGGAAGCGGGAGGAACCCAGCGCGGGTTTCCCTCTCGGGGTCTGGGATTGGTCCGCCGATCCCACCCGCTGGACCCGCCTGCAGCCGCTCTGGAAGCAGGCAGGCATCCGCGTCCTCCAACTCGCCCTGCCGCGAGAGGCAGAGCCGAGCCTGGAGACTCTGAAGCAACTGCAAAAGGATGGCTTTTACCTCACCGCTGTGGAGGGAGACCCCCACATGATCCTGCCAGAGGCCCAGCCCGCCGTGCTCACCCGCCACCAAGCCTTAGCTGCGTGGAAAGGCCAGGGGCTGGATGCCGTGCAGTATGATGTGGAACCTTACCTGCTGCCCGGTTTCCGTCTTCAGCCGGAGGCCTGGCACCGCCAGTGGGCCAGTCTTTACCAAAAGCTATCCACCGCCGGGAAGATCCCCGTCGAGGCCGTCGTTCCCTTCTGGCTGCTGCAGCAAAAACAAGGGCCCGCCTTGCTGGAAAAACTGGCCAGCACCAGCCGCCGCATCGTCGTCATGAACTACCGCAGCGATGTCGTTGAGGCAGCCGCCTGGGGCAGCGCCTGGCTGGAGTGGGGGGCGCAGCATCGCCTGCCCATCTCGCTGGCCATCGAGTGCGGTCCCATTGCCGATGTTCCCCTGCGCACCTTCCGCACCGCGCCTACCGGCCGCCTCTGGGTGGCACCCTGGCCCGGGCGGGGTACCGCCGTGGTCCTGTATGCGGATGCCGTCTCTCCCAGTGGCCCCCAAACGCTGACCTTAACCGAGGTCCGTCAAAGCCTCATCCCCGGCACACGCACCACGCTTAAAGGTCAACCGCCGGAGGCCGTGGCCCAACTGCTGCACAGCCTGCAAGAGGTGGCCCGCCAGATGAAGCTCCCCACTGCTGTCCAGCCCCAGTTCCTGCTGCATGAGCCTGAAGAAGCGCTGCTGAAACACCTCGCCGAAAAACCCGAGTGAAAGGGTGAGGCAAGGAGACCGGCAGGGATGAGTAGTCTTCACCCATCGTATCTCGCCTAACCAACACTTCGGTCATCGCCATCCGCCTTTTAAGCGGCCTTGGTGAACCCCCGACGTGGCATGTCTCCCCAGCCCTGCTTTTTGCGTAGGAACTGCCAGATGCCCTTCACCCGCCACCAACTGTTGAGCTGACGGTAGCCGAAGTTTTCCACGATGGCACCCAGGCCTAACCAAAGCAGGTCTCGCACCCGGCGGTGATGCTGCAGGGACAGCTCGGCGATGATCATGGAGCTGAGGCTCAGGCAAAGGCCAAAGCCGAAGACCACCGCACAGTAGGCGATGAAAAACTCCAGACTGAGGATCCCGGCGAGGTAACACAATGGCACCAGCAGCAGGCCGACCAGCTCCAACAATGGGCTGACGATATCAAACAGCACAAAGGACGGCAGCGCCACCATGCCCACGGCCCCATATTTGGGGCGGCACAGCATGTCGCGGTGCCGCCATAGGGTATCACACAGGCCGCGCTGCCAGCGGGTACGCTGGCGGGAGAGGATATCCAGCGTTGAGGGGGCCTCCGTCCAGCAGACGGGGTCTGGCACGTGCCAGACGGCATGTTTCACACCCATTTCACCCGCCCAGCGGTGCATGCGTACCACCAGCTCCATGTCCTCCCCCACGGTGCCGTGTTCATAGCCACCCAGTTCCAGCAGCGTCTCCCGACGAAAGATGCCGAAGGCACCGGAGATGATCGTCACGGACTGCGAGCGCGTCCACGCCATGCGGGTGAGCAGGAAGGCGCGCAGGTATTCCACGGTTTGGAAAAGTTCCACCCAGTGCCGGGGTGGCCGCACCTCAGTGATCTGGCCAGACTTTACGCTGCAACCGTTCACCACGCGGATGGTGCCGCCCACAGCCATCGTCGTATCGGGCGCATCAATGAAAGGGCGCACGGCCCGCAGCAGCGCGTCCGAATCCAGCAGCGAATCGGCATCCACAGAGCAGACATAGGGGCAGTCGGCCAGATCCATCGCCGCATTCAGGGCATCGGCCTTGCCGCCATTTTGCTTGTCCACCACCAGCAGGTTCGGGATGTCCTTGCAGGCGTAGATGCCCCGGATGGGTTGGTAGGAGACACGGCCAGGGATGGTTTTCTGGATGGGGTGCAGGGAGAAGGCCTCAATCAAACGCGCCAGGGTCTTGTCCTTCGATCCGTCATTGACCACGATGATTTCATAATCCGGGTACTTCAGGGTCAGCATGGAGCGCAGGCTTTCCACGATGGTGGCCTCTTCATTGTACCCCGGCACCAGCAGGGATACTCGGGGCGTGGCCAGGGAATTCAGCATCCACCACTCCCGCAGGCGGGAGGCGCGGCTGCGCGAGTGCATGAATTCCGGAATCGCCCGGCACAGGTGCAGCAGGTAGATGCTGTTTTGCACCGTTTGCAAAAGCAAGATGAACGTCGCCGCCACCCAGATGGAGCCGGTGAACCAGATCGATTCTGTCCAGTTGGAATCCATTAGGCGAGGGCCTCCTGGGTTGAGAGAGTCGTCTGGGAGGATGTGATCTCACGGATCAGTGCCTCCACCAGGGGATCTTCTGGCGGGTGTTCTTGCAGCCGTTGCCAGGCACGCCCGCTCACCTTGGCCAGTCCATGCACGGCCTGGCGTTTCACTTCGTAGTCACCATCCAGCACCAGTTTCTCCAGCAACTCCTGGGCTTCCGCATCGGGGCCCATGCTTACGGCATAACGGGCCACCGCCAGGCGCACCTTGGGGCTGGTATCCTTGACCAGCAGGGCCACCTGCGAAATTTGCATCGGGTCTCCCAGTTGCTCCAGGGCCAGCACGGCGGCGGCGCGCACCGCTGGGGCGGCATCCTGCAACTGCTCGGCGATGAGGTCCGACTGGGCGAGATCTCCGGTGGCGGAAAGACCATCCAGCAGGAGCACGCGCAGCCGAGGGGTGGTGGCCACCAGCAGCAGTCGCGCCAGTTCCTGGCTGCGCCCTGGGGCCAGCATGCGAACGACATCCCGCATGCGGTCTGAGGCGAGGGCATCCATTTCCTCCAGAGACTCCAGCACCTCCCGAATTCCCAGGCCCGGTGCGCCGCGCAAAGCCAGAGCATAGGCAGCCTCGATGCGGACCTCCTTGGCCTCATCCAGCAAAGCTCGGCGTAGGGCCGCATCCACCGCCGCACTTCCTCCCGTCCAGCCCAGCAGCGCACACCCGCGCAGGCGGTAGGTGACGGATCTCCGTCGCAGCATTCGCAGTCCACAGTCATCCCCGCCAATGTGGTGCAAGATCGCCCTCCC
>DMMK01000622.1 GCA_003453085.1 Verrucomicrobiales bacterium | reverse complement strand
CTCCTCGCTCGGGAAAACGTAGTTGTGGATGAGGCCGCTGTTGACCTGATCAATGATGGCCTGACGGACTTCAGGGACCCCGTGGCCGCAGTTCGTCACCAGCACGCCGCTGCTCCAGTCGAGCCAGCGGTTGCCATACTTGTCAAAAACGAAGATGTCTTCGGCACGGTCCCAAACGATGGGCGGCATGCCGCGCATGGACAGGGGTTCATACTTGCGACTCCGCTCGATGTGCTGAATGGATTCTGGATGAGGGACCGGGGTGCAGATCGTGCGGAACTTCGTCGCGACATGCGGAACGGTCTTTGGAGTGGTGTCGTATTCTTTGCCCATGTGAAATCGGTTGGTGAGGACAACGTTGACCTTGTCGAGCATCCTACAGGGGGCTACGCGCAAACTCGCGCATGTGGGTATTTTTGTGACAGCCCCCTCAAAAAGCCGTCTTAATAGCCCCACGTCATAAAGGTATCAGTGCGTGCCAAGTGCTCCTGAATCCCTTGTAGAATCAAGGATTTTCGATGTTGTATCGCGGCTGGAGAAAGCCATCCGGATTGTCCGGCCAGTGCGCACCGTCCTCAATCCATTCATGCAGCGCACCGATATCATCATCGGTTAGGGTGATATCCAGACGCGGCATGATGAGCGGGTGTGTACCCTCGCGCATGACCGCTGCCAGCAGCAGGCTGGCTTCGGGATCTCCGGGGACAATGAAGGCACGGTCACGTTTGCGCGGGGCATAGGCGGCGCTGCGCTGGACCAGGGAGAGGCCTGCCGGAGGATGCGCCCCCTGATGGCAGCGCAAGCACTGCGTCTCCAGGATCGGCTTGACGTAAGTCACGAAATAATCGCGGCCTGCCAGGGCCTCCACCGGATCTTCGGGGGCCACCGGGGGCTTGCTGGCGCAAGCAGCGAGCAACAGGCCAAGGGCGCAAACGGGAGCGAGGTATTTCATCGGGACGATAGATAGCCGGTTAGGCGGCAGGTGTGACATGCGGCTTTTGCCACAGGAGGGCGAGGAAAAGCGGGAACTCTTTTCTAGCCCGGTTTTCCGCCCGTGCTCTCGGCCCCGGCTGGCTTTCTTTGTGCGAATACCATTCGCCGAGGCCGGACATCGTCAGCCCGGCTTTAAAGCCTGAAGAAGTCAACGTTTCAAAGCTGCGATGAAAACTCACGGTGCTTTCGCTGTCGGCCTTGCCCGGATGCATGAGGATGGGGATGCCCAGGGTGCTGCTGTAGGCATCTACCCGGCGGTACTGGATCTTGCGCTCCTCCTCATTGCCCCAGGAAGACTGGCGCGGGATGCGGAAGGCGGGATGGTTCAGTACCCACAGCATGCGCCCGCCCGGCTTCAAGACCGTGGCGGTCGCCGCAATGACGGTGTCCAGATGCTCCATGTTCTGCAGGCAGAGGATGGCGGAGGCGGCATCGAATTCACCGAGGCCAGCCAACTGGGCGGCATCCCGATCATAATAGCGGATGGGGGTGCGGCTGGGGTAAGTGCGGGCTTTGACGATGAGCGTGGGTGCAGCATCCACGCCGGTGACCTGGGCCCCTTTGTCCGCCATCGCCCGTGAAAAGACGCCTTGGCCGCAGCCGAGATCGAGGATGCGTTCCCCTTTTTGTGGCTTCAGCAGCGCGAGGGACTGAGGGATGACGACGGCCTGATAAAGTTCCGAGCCACGTTCGCCAAGGATGCGGTCATACCAGTCGGCCGATTTCTCCCAAGAGGTGCCGCCCTGACTGCGGTCTGGGCGCGGGCCTGCCACCGGCCCCTTGCCCTGTGCGGGGCGAGGACCTGGACGAGGGGGAGTGCGGGAGCCGGTGGGCTTGCGATGAAAGTCGGAGCGCATGCCCCTTTATCGCTTGAAGACAGTCGCTGCGCCATCGGGAAAAATAGCCCACCTTCCCAGCCAACTCACTCTTTGACGATCTTCAGGACGCGGTTGTTGTAGCTGTCCGTGATGTAAATCTCCCCCGTCTGCGGATGCACGGTGACCCCATGTGGACGGGCGAGCTGGCACTGGCGGGGGTCGCCTCCCACTCCGGCGCTGCCTTTAACGCCTGTACCGGCAATGCGCTCGATCTTGTCTGTGGCGGGGACATAACGGCGGATGAGGTGGCTTTCTGCATCGGCGATGAGGACGGAATCATCCTTGTCTATGCAGAGGTGTTTAGGGCCGTTCATCGTGGCCTCCAGGGCGGGACCGCCATCGCCTTCACCGCCTTTTTTGCCACTGGCATTCACCACGGTACGGATGCGGCCTTCCTTGTCCACGACCCGCAGGGCGTTGCCATTGCGCTCCAAAATATACACGTTGCCCTGGCGGTCGACCGCGACAGCGCGGGGATCCACCAGCGGGGCTTCCGTGGCCAGCGCGCCGTTTTCAGGCACGCCTTTTTGGCCGTTGCCTGCAATGACCTGGGCTTTTCCCGTGGCCAGATCCAGACGATGCACCTGACGCAAGTCCGCGATGTAAAGCTGGGTGCCGGAAAAATCGAGGGTGATGCAGTAGGGGCCGTTGCCGCGTTCCTTGCCAGCGGGGGCCTGCCAGCCCTCCAGCGTTTTCACGGTGCCTGCTTTTACATCCACCACACGCACCCGACCGTTCCAGGTGTCTCCCACCAGCACTTTGCCATCGGGCTGGATGGCGAGGTTGTGCGGGCCATTGAACTGGGCGCGCAATGCCGGACCGCCATCGCCACTATAGCCGGGTTTCAACTGCCCGGCAACGTGGGTGATGAGGCCACCGCCATCCACCTGCAGCAGGCGGTTTCCAGAAACCATCTCCACGATCCACATGTGGCCACCTGCATCAAACTCCGCCCCAAAAGGCTCCTTCAAAACAGCTTCCGTGGCCGCGATGCCCACGGCATCCTGAGTCCCTCCTGCGACGAGATGAATGCGTTCTGCCAAGGAGTATCCAGGCAGGAGCGAGAGAAGAAGAAAGGAACGAAGAAGCTTCATGGAAGGTGGGGAGGGTAGAAAACAGGAGATCACTTTTTGCGCAGCACGCGGACCTTATGAGCTTCGCTGTCGCCGATGTATACAGCCCCGTCGCTGTCCACATAGATGCCGTGCAGGCGTGCCATTTCACATTTCAGGGGATCTCCATCCGCGCCATCGCCTTTCATGCCGGTGCCCGCGATGAGATCCAGCGTCCCTGTTTTGGCATTCAC
>DMMK01000327.1 GCA_003453085.1 Verrucomicrobiales bacterium | reverse complement strand
CGATTTAGCCACACTGGTTGGTGAAACCAAGCTTCAGGACTCTTGGGCCTGATTCGCATCCCGATGCCTCTTTCCCCAGCCGCAGAGCGGCGTCCGTATCTTAGCCGCGCCTTTCAAGGCGCGGTTTTAGCCCGCACACCGCCTTCACTCATCGCGTCGCAGCGCGACGCCCGAACGGCCGCCATTTCACCCATCCATCACACAAAATCGTATTAGCCAAAGAGGGATAATATTTGCAAGCCAGACCACCAGGACTCTTTCATTGCCTGGAGAACAAAAATCCCCGGTCCACTTTTGGCAGACCAGGGATTCTTAGATGGTTTCGGTCGAAGAAAAATCAGGTGTAGGAGGACTCCACGCGGGTGGCCACATCGCGGTAGCCGTAGTCCGCATTGTAGATCTCCTTCAGTGCTTCCAGATACTGGTCCTTCCGGCCCATTTTCTCGCTTACCAGCGCCAGTTCATAGAGCACTTCCTTCTTCGTGTTGTCCATGATCGCCAGCTCCTTGGAGGCATCCATGAAGGCGCTGAAGGCCAGGTCGTTCATGTTCTTCTTCTCAAAGCAGCGGCCCAGCATCAGGATGGCCTTGATGCG
Source organism: Verrucomicrobiales bacterium (assembly GCA_003453085.1). GTDB lineage: Bacteria > Verrucomicrobiota > Verrucomicrobiia > Verrucomicrobiales > Verrucomicrobiaceae > Prosthecobacter. The sequence continues at coordinate 2,112 of DMMK01000327.1, read as the reverse complement.
GATGTTCGGGTTGCTCTTCGCCTGCTGCAGTTCCGGAATCGCTTCCGTGTACATCGCAGAGTTGAAGTAAGCCTGGCCCAGGTCATACCGCAGGGCCTTGTCCGTCGGGTTGCGCTCCACACGGGACTTCGCCTCATTGATCATCACCGAGGCACGCTGACGGCGGACTTCGGCCAATTGAGCACGTTTTTCTTCCACGTCCGGGGCGTCAGGGTAGGCCTCAATGTGGGCCTGCATCTGCTGGATGTACAGGTCCTCAGCCTTGTCGCGGATGATTTCCGTGCGGCGTTGCAGGGCCACATCCCCAGGGTTCAGCGTCAGCGCATACTGGTAGAAATCCAGCGCCGTGCTCGTCTGGTCCAGCTCTTCAAAGAGCTGCGCCATGCTTTTCACATAGTTGATGTTCGTCTGGTCTTGGTTGTACAGCTCTGTGAAGTGGGCCAGCAGGGACTCCGTCTGCTCCTGTGTGCGGCCCTGCTTGTTCAGCATTTCCAGCAGGTTCGCTTCCTTGTTGTCCTTCTTCGCGCTGTTGATGTCGCCCGTATTCCAGCCCTGGCCTTCGATGGAGGCGCGTGCGGAGGCATCTTTTTCACCTTTGCCGGCGTGCAGATCTTTTGGATCCAGCTTCAAAATGTCCGCATACACCCGGCTCGCTTCTTTCGGCTTGCCGTGGGCCATGTAATGCTCCGCCAGGGTGTGCATCACCTTGGTGTTGGTAGGCTGGCCTTTGCAGATCGTTTCCAGGGCAAAGGATGCCAGGTCGGGGAACTCCACTTTCAGCGCCAGATCATAGAGCTGCTGGTTGCCGCTGACGCTATACGGATCCTTCTGGAAAACGTTCTCCTCCAGGTCCGCGATGGATTCCCAGGGATCTTTCTTGCCGCCGCCCTTGAACATGCCGCCGCCAAAGCTGAATTTGCGACCGCTGCCGGCCGCTTCGCCTTCGGCCAGGCGCAGCCATTTGCGCCCTTCCAGAAAGTACGGCACTTCTTTGACAATCGGAAGCAGGAGGCTCACAGCGTACTCCCAGTTCTTCTGTTCGACGGACAACTGGCCTCTTTTCCAAAGATTCTGATACTTGGGTTGCAGTTCGCTCGCGGTGACGATCATGATGCTATTGGCGTTTCGGGGGGTTAACAGGGGTGTCCTTGGCGGTGGGGTCTTCCTTGCCGGAGACCAGTTCGGTGAGCGTCCGCCACTCCTCTCGCACCCCTTTGCTGAAGCCAGTCATGCTGAAACCGTGCTCAAAGAGCACCATCCAGCAGAAAGTGGCGGCCAGAAAAGCGAGGGTCCAGAGGACTTTGGAGAGAATGCGCATGCCAGAATTTTGAATACTCTATGAAGAAAAGGGGGGAATCGTCCAGCACGGAGTTACGCAGATGAAAAATGGCAGGCGGCTTTATTCCTTCTCAAACAACAGTCGCAGGCTGTTTAAGCACACCACCACCGTGCTGCCCTCATGCGTCAATACCCCCAGCGTGAGGGGCACGATGCCAAACAAGGACGCCACCGCCATCACGATCACACTGCCCAGGGAAATCACCAGATTTTGCTGAATGATGCGCCGTGCTTGCTGGCTGATGCGCCGTGCGGACAGCAGTTTTTCGATCTTGTCCTGCATCAGCACCACGTCGCTCTGCTCCAGCGCGGCGTCGCTGCCTCGCGCACCCATCGCCACGGATACGTAGGCTGCCGCCAGGCTCGGCGCGTCGTTCACACCGTCCCCGATCATCGCCACCTTGTGGCCGGCCAGAGTCAGTTCCCGGATGGCGGCCACCTTGTCCTCCGGGTGCAATCCGGCGCGCACTTCGGCGATGCCGAGTTTCTCCCCCACCTCGATCGCCGCCGCACGGCGGTCGCCGGTCAGCATGATCGTGCGCACGCCATCGGCGGCCAGTTTTTCCAGCACGGCCCGGCTCCCGGCCCGGATCTCATCCTTCAGCAGCACCCGTCCCACGATCTGTTCATGCACCACCCAGACCTCGCTGAAGCCCAGCGGTGCGTCCGGCACCCCGGCCAGCACCTCTCCCAAGGCGCTGTCTTTGACAAGCCCCCGCCTGCCCACGTAGCTCAGCCCCGCGGCTGTACGCCCACGCAGCCCCTGGCCGGTGA
>DMMK01000649.1 GCA_003453085.1 Verrucomicrobiales bacterium | reverse complement strand
CCCGCACGGAGTTCGCCATCAAGACCCACCGTGCCGAATACTACGCACTCATCACCCACCTTGATGCCCAGATCGGCCGCGTGCTCACCGCCCTGGAGGCCAGCGGCCAGGCCGACAACACCTGGATCTTCTTCACGGCGGACCATGGCCTCGCCGTGGGTAAGCATGGTTTGTTAGGCAAACAAAACATGTATGAGCACAGCTTGCGGGTGCCCTTTCTGGTGAAGGGGCCCGGCGTGAAGCCCGGCAAGATCGAGGCCCCCATCTATCTTCAGGACGTCATGGCCACCAGTCTGGAACTGGCCGGGGGCAAGCCTGACGAGGTGGAATTTCAAAGCCTGTTGCCGCTGATCCGTGGCCAGTCCACCCAGCCTACGGCCAGCCCAGTGTATGGTGCCTACCTGGAATTCCAGCGCGCCATCCTGGCCGATGGCTGGAAACTCATCGCCTATCCTGAAGCCAAAAAACTCCGCCTCTACCACGTGTCTGAAGACCCCGAAGAACTCCGCGACCTCGCCGCCCAACCCGACCAACAGACCCGTCTCAAAGATCTCTTCCAGCAACTCCTCACCCTTCAGAAGAAGATGGATAACCCCCTGGATCTGAAGGTCTCTTTTCCGGAGATGTGAACACGCCGGGAACTAGAACAGAATGTTCTCCAACAAAAAAACCCTGGCTCCGATCTGGAGACAGGGCTTTAAAGTTGGTTAGACTCGATTACTCAGCGGCGAGGGCATCCAGCAGGTACTTGGCGGGCTGGAAGTGCTCAATGAGGATTTCCTGCTGGCCACCGCGATTCATGCGCACCTGCTTGATGTCAAAGTTGGGCGTCTTGTGAGGCGCAAACAGGATGTCATCGTGGGTGGCATTCTGGTGGCGCTTGAACTGGGCGGGGGTGATGTGACCGCCGAGATGGTCGTCGCGGCCCGTAGCCAGATGGCAGGTGCCGAGGACTTTTTCGTCCTGGATGTCGGCACCGGAGACGGGCAGCACTTGAGTGCCGAAACCAAGTTCACCGAGAACTCCCGTCATCGGATCGTCCAGCAGCTTGGCGTTGTGAGCGTCAATGGTGGCTTGGTCGCCGGCGATGAGCTCGCTCTTGATGATGCACCCGCCGGTGACGGTGAGCTTGCCCAGCGTGCCGTCTTCATACTTCATAGGGAAGAAACCTTCCGCACCAGTCGGCACGAAATAGACTTCGCCGGCAGGCAGGTTAGCCACATCAGGCGCCGTGCCACGGCAGAGACCATGGCTCTTCTGCGCTTCCTGGGCGCTGAGTTCCAGCTTGGCCGTCAGCACCTCCCCGGTTTCCAGGGCAAAATCAATTTCCACCGAGTCGGCCTGGGTCATGGCGAGACGCAGTTTTTCAGCGTCGCGGCTGACTTCATCGTAATCCACGGACAGACCGGTATTCAAAATGATGTCATTCAGACCGTGCAGGGTAGCTCCACGGAAGCCGTACTGCTTCGCAAAGGCGGTCAAAGGTGCCGTGGCGGAGAAGGTGGAGATGCAGAGAATGATGTCGTAGTTCGTGTAGATGTCCTTCTCTAGGCTCAGCGGGTTGCCCGCCATGTCCACGCATTCATCAGGCAGGTCCAGATTGCTGCCAGTGGTCTGTGTGTAGGCATAGATTTCGCCTCCCTTCATCGCCAGTTCTTCCATGACGCCGTTTTGCAGCCCCAGGTAGAAGTGCTTGTGAGCATTGCGCTGGACGGCGCGGGCGGGGTTGTTCAAAAAGGCCATGTCCTTGGCCTCAGCCAGGTCAGGGAGATCGATGAGGATACAAATTTTACAGCCAAAAGTGGGCTGAAAAACGGTATGGAGAAGCCGATAGAGATCGAACTTCGGGAATTTGCGGCCGTTGGCCGTCGTTTGAACGGTGGGCATGGGAGCGTTCATCATAGAGAGGATGTGGTGTTTGGGTAAAGGCGAATACGGCTTTTTGCGAATGCCTGGGCGCGCTTTTCTTTTCCAAACTTTAAGGCATCCATGGAAAGAATACCCCAGGAATAGCCATGACTTCCAAAAAACTCGTCCTCATCACCGGTTGCAGCCGAGGCCTCGGCCAGGCCATGATCCCGGAATTCATAGCGCGTGGCTGGACGGTGGCGGGCTGTGCCCGAGATGCCGAAAGGGTCGCGCAACTGCAACAGCAGTTCCCTGCCCCACATCATTTCACGGTCTGTGATGTGGCCGATGACGCCCAGGTCAAATCTTTCTGCCAAGGCGTGCTGAAGGAACAGGGGGTGCCGGATCTGGTGCTGAACAATGCCGCCATCGTGAATGCCAATGCGCCGCTGTGGGAAATTTCGGCAGAGGAATTTAGCCGAGTGATGGACATCAATGTCAAAGGCACCGCCAGTGTGATGCGCCATCTTTTGCCTGCCATGCTGAAACGAGGAAGCGGCGTGGTGGTGAATTTTTCTTCCGGTTGGGGCCGCAGCACCTCTCCTGAAGTCGCCCCGTACTGCGCGACGAAGTTCGCCATCGAAGGTCTGTCGCAAGCGGTGGCGCAGGAGACAGGAGGAAAAGTCGCCGTGATTCCGCTGAACCCTGGGATCATTGATACCCACATGCTGCGCAGTTGCTTTGGTAAATCCGCCAGCGGCTACCCCACCCCGGAGGAATGGGCCCGCATGGCGGTGCCTTTCCTCATCAAGCTGGGGCCCAAGGACAATGGCAAGCCGCTCACGGCTCCAGGTGGGTGAGCCTAGTCCACCATCGCGGCCACCTGCTTGTCAGTGGGTGGCAGGGAGAGACGATCATGCTCGTCCTTGACGTGCTGCAGCAATTCCTCAGACCGGCGAAACAGCACGGGGGACAAGAGCCGTTGCAGTTCCCAGCCATGACTGCGCAAAACACGGGTGCGGAAAATGTCCCACTCGATGGGGTCGGGCGTCTTATGGAACCTGCTGAAATCGGTCAGCACGCCCACGGTCACATCCGCCGGCATCAGAGGGTGAACACAGGCCACATCCACACAGACACCTTCATTGCCCCAGTGAATCTGTGAACCTGTCTGGTGACGATCCAGCAGCGCCTGGCCAAAGGATTCTGCGAGGGGGGAAGGCGTGGCGCTGTCCCATTTTTTCAATTCGGGCTGCGTGTCACGGCGCATTTTTTCCAACTCTTCCTGATAATGGGTGAAGACGGCAGCCAGCTTCTCGGCATAACGCAGGTAGGCATAAAGCTGGAGGCGGCCATTGGGAATCTGGCCCGGTGGCGTCGCCTCCGCCACGCTGTATTCAGCGGCGGGGATGGAGGTCAGCACATGAACGGCATCACGGGCGCGGGTGACCAGCACGTTGAGCCGTCGCCCACCTTCCCGCTGGGACAGAGCGCCGAAGTTGCGGCGGAATTTGCCTTGGGGAGCGGGACCAAACGTGGTGCTGATGATCATCACATCCCGTTCATCTCCCTGCACGTTTTCGAGGTTCTTAACAAACAGTCCTTCAAAGGAGTCGCGTCCCTTGCGGACCTTGGCCACTTCATAAAGCCGGGCAAATTCCGGGTCCTGCGTGACACGGTTGGCCAGGGCTTCGTGAATGGCCTCCTTTTGAGTGAGGTTAAAACAGGCCACGCCGATGGAAGGGGGCTCGGGATTGGCGAGCAGTTCTGCGATAAGGTTCACCGCAGCCTCCGCTTCCTGCACGTTCGTGCGCTCCTGATACACCCCATTCACGCGATGCAGACGGATGGGGGTGTTGAGGGCTTTGTTACGCGGATGCCCGGGAATGGGCTGAAGGCGGGAGCCATAGTAGTGCTCGTTTGAGAAGCCAATGAGCGCCTCATTGCGGCTGCGGTAATGCACATCCAGGTAGGCCTCCTTCACATCCAGATTTAAGGCAGCAGTGAGCAGGTCCTCCGCCTCCTGCTGTTGCTGGTAAAACAGTTCCTCTGCCGTCTCGGCATCGCTATCGCCGGAATCGGCCAGAGCCGATTCAAAGAAGCGCGTGGGCGGCAGCTGCTTTTGATCGCCCGCAATGACCACACGATGACCGCGCAGCAGCACGGGCAGTGCTTCTTCAAGGCGACACTGCGAGGCCTCGTCAAAGATGACGACATCAAAGATGGGCTGGCGCGGGAAGATCTGCGCGACCGTGGAGGGACTGGCCATCCAGACGGGGCAGAGATCATAGATCGGGTCTCCACCTTCCACATCGGCCCCGGTGGCCAGCATCTGGCGCAGTTTCAGCGCTTTTTTGCCTTTCACATACAGTCGCTGCCGCAGCCCTGCTCCCTGTTTGTTGAGCTGAGATCCCGTGCTGGCCAGCAGACGCTCACGCTGATGATTCACCCACAAGAACCGAATGTAATCCCCCACATGCTGCGGCTTTTCCTGGGACAGTTTTAGAAAGGCGTCAAAGGCGGCCTCGATGCGCTCGCCATCCATGGCGGCGAGTTCCGGATCATTGCGCAGGCGCTCGCGTAGCCCATTTTCAACGGCCTGATGCATGAAGGTGGCGCGTAGATCTTCAAAAGCGATGCCCTGGACGAGCAGCTTCCGCGTTGGGTCCTGTAAGGAAAGAGGCAACTGCCCCAGCGCATGCTGCAGACGCACCATGTCCTCCAGTGAAGCCACGTTGACCTGCCACGCACGGGTGGTTCCTGCACGCTGCCAGCGCTGAGCCATTGGGATAACAACTCCCTGGGCGCAGCTTCCGTGAACAGCCCACTCTGCCCGACGAGCGTGGTGACATGATTCAGCGCGTGAGCCCAGCGGGCCTCCTGCTCCAGCCCAACTGCAAGTGTTTCCACCGAAGCCTGATTTTGCAGGCTGGGAGCCAGCAGATCCGCGCAACCCAAGTTCAGCAACAGAGCGTGAGTTTCCCAAGTCGTCTGGGCCAACTTTACCTGCGTGTGCATTTCGACCTCTTCGGGCAGGGTGATGGTCGGAGCACCAGTGACGCGGCCCAGCCAGTCCGCTACCAGCAGGCGATTTTTCACGCCACGGTAAAAAGCCAGACCCTGCTGCCAGCCAGTGGCCACGGTTAATCCGAGGGGCATCAAGGCACCATTCGCCGCCGTCTTCGCGGCCCCGGCAAACAGTCGCTTGAAGAAACTCCCGGCCACGGCTTCCCAGGCCTGAAGGGCTGCCAGATGCTGATTCACCACCGCCAGGGTGAGCAATCCCGCACTGCGGGCGCTGCTGACCAGACTGCGATCCAGAGCGGGTCCCGCCTGCTCCAGCCAGGCGGTGACATCCAGCAGTTCCTTGCGCAGATCCTGACGGCGCGCTTCTGGCAAGACTGCACAAGTATGAGCGAACGCGAGATCCTCAGCCGCCAGCTCACGCAGCAACTTCACCACCGAGTCCCGCATAGCAGCCTGGCCGGAGAGCGGCTTGGCTGCATCCAGGCTGGTGATAAATTGGGCCGGCTTGAGTGCATCGGCCTTTTCGGCGGCGGCCTGGAGCGCATCCAATGTGGCACGCAAGTCTGAAGAGGAGCGCCCTAGAATATCCGCCAGCCCGATGCCGAGGAGATCGCGAAACGGATTGGCCGGATAACCTGCCTTCTCCGCCCGGCGGCAGATTTCATCCAGGGATGTCGAGGCCTCTTCCACCATCGCAGGCAGCAGTGAAGGAATGGGTTCTGCCCTAGACAGGTGATCCTTCGCCGCATACTCCAGCCAAGCGCCTAACAAATCATGAAAACTTTGCGCCGCTGCATCGGGGCTGAGGTGCAGCTTCTTCCGGCAGCCTTCCAGCTCCGCATGCAGCGCGGTGAGCTGTTTATTGACGGAATCAAGCTGGCTGCGGGGATCCTTAGGCGCGGGCATGTCGGCCAGGTTTTCCAGCTTGCCACGCAGGCCCATGTAGAAGTCTTTGCGGTCGCCACTGGGGTCATGCACCACACCGCAGAGGTCGCCGAGGCCGACGGCATCCAGACGATACTTCACCACGTCCAGAGCCGTGCGTTTGTCGCAGACAAACAGCACCCGCTCCCCACGGGCGAGGTGGTCCGCGATCATGTTGGTGATGGTCTGGCTTTTACCGGTTCCCGGCGGCCCATGAACGACCAGCGCCTTGGCCTCCCGGGACGCCAGCACGGCATTGGCTTGGCAAGGATCCGCTGCAGAAACCAGCCATTCTTTGGCAAAATGACGACCCTGCACGACGACGGTTTCTTCAGCCGCTGATTCCGCCGACACCTCATGCAAAGCCTGCGGATTCAGGAAGGCGGACACCGGTTCCTGCAAGGTAGTCTGGTTCTCCAGCATCCAGCGCGTGTCCCTCAGCAGGGACTGATTCGACAGTGGAAACAGCCCCAGCACGGCAGCGGGCAGGACGGTCACCGCCTTCGGCAGTTTTTCCAGCAACGGCACAGGCTCCAGGGTGGTCTCGCCATGGAAAGCGGGGGCTTCAGGCAGATCCAGCAGGGTTTGAATTTGCTTCAGGAGTTCATCCACCTCACGCCAAGGGTCGGCGGCTTCATCGTCCAAATAAATGTCTCCCAGAGTTTTGCCCGTTTGCCGCTCCAGCCAAGCCACGAGGGCCGGATTGGCCACCAGCAGATCGGCACCTTCCCCCACACATTCCACGGTCACACCAGCCCGCGAGGCCGTGCGCACTTGGATGTTCACTGGCATGAGCAGCAGGGGCGCCAGCACCCGGCTGGAACCACGCACGGATTTCTCATCTGCCGCCGGGGGCATGGAAATGAGTGGAAAACCCAAGGCCAGGCAGGACTCCCCGTGATCATTCATGTACTCCAGGGCATCATCAGCCATGTCGCGCAGTTTTTTTAGCAGGCGGGTCTGCTTTTGAAACGCATCGCGGGCCTGCTTCTGCTCGTCCGACCACTCCGCCTCTGGAAATGACGGCGGGCTAAACGCTGGCACCTTGGCCGGGAACTCGATTTTTCGCTTTTCCAGCAGCGACTTCAGGGCCGTGGCAGGCTCCAGCCCCTGTAGCGAGGCCAGATCCATCCAATCACAACGCTGCCGGGAACGATGCGGCCGGGCATTCATGGACGGACCGTGGACGAGGCTGGCGAACAGCCTCTGAAGCATTGTTTCGAGAATCATGGCGTGGATGACTGAACTCAGCGTTTCACACTGAGAGCATGGATCTTCACGCGGGTCTTCTCACTTTTTGTCGCAGCACCGATTCCGACCTGGCTGTAGCGTTCCTCCACAAAATCCTCGGGAACAGGGGCGTTTTCAAAGACGGGCTTGTCATTGACGAATAGGCTGATGCCGGAAGTGCTGCCGCTGAACTTGAATTTGAACCGGGACTCCACCGTGATGGCGGGATGCTCCAGCGGACGGCCCATGCCATTGGACAGCAGGGCCAGAGTCTGCTTTCCATCATAGGCGAAACGCAAGGCGATCCAGCGGTCCTTGTCGGTGCGTTCAGGATAACCATAGGAAAGCCAGACCTGGGTGGCTTCTCCAGGATCGGTGATCTCCATTTCACCTTCCAGGGTGAAAGATGGTCCCACACGAGCCAGACAGGTCGTGGTGCGGATGACTTCACGGCCCAAATGTTCCAGAACTCCTTTGTCGAGCTTCCAACCGCTGCCCTCATGGGTCCAGGCACGGAAGTTCCCCTCCTGCATGAGTGAAACGGGTTCACCCGCCTGGAGGGCTTTTTCGATCTTCATGATCGCGATCTGCTTTTCCAGATAATCGTGCCCGGCTGTGGAGAGCTCCGTAGTGCCCGGTTTCAAAGCCTGCTGATAGAGGTCGAGAGCTTTGGCTGAGTCGAAGCGCTTAGCAGCGGCTTCAGCCTGCCGCAGCCTGGCCCCAGATTCCCCCGCATAAGCAGCGGTCTTGCCCAGGAGGAACTCCGCATCCACTCCCCAGGAGG
>DMMK01000122.1 GCA_003453085.1 Verrucomicrobiales bacterium | reverse complement strand
CCGTCCAGTGGCCACCGCCAGCAACGGCGTGACCCTCAGCCTAAATCTCCAGGTGCCTGCAACAGCGGTGACTGGAAGCAATCTAGGTTTGCGGTTCCGCCTGACTTCAGCCGCCTCTCCTGGAGTGACGGGTTCGGCGGGCGGGGTTGGTGAGGTGGAGGACTATGTGGTGAATGTTCTGGTGCCCACCACGGACTTTGGGGATCACTCCGGGCTGGGGTCTGCAGCAAGCACTCGCAATGCAAACTTGCGGTTAGGTGCACAGACAGACACTGAATTTAGCGCCGTGACAAACGCGGCTGCCGATGGAGATGACATCAATGGGGTGGATGATGAAGATGGCGTGACGATGCCATCCCTGATGGTGGGAGCACCTGCCAGCATCCCCGTCAAAGTAACCAACAACCGTGGGTCAGCCGCCTATCTGAATGCTTGGATTGATTTCAACGGCAACGGTGTGTTGACGGATGCCGGGGAGCAAATCGCAACCAATGTGATGGTGGCCACCAGCACTACGGATGGCACCCAAAACCTCAGTTTCACCGTGCCGGCTTCGGCCTCCACATCGGTGAACCTTGGTGTTCGATTTCGCCTCACGGATGGGCAAAATCCGGGGGCCACGGGTGTGGCAGGCACTGGCGAGGTGGAAGACTATGTTGTTCTCATCTCGGTGCCACCTTCAGACTTTGGGGACTGGAGCGGCACAGCGGATGCCTATTCGACAGTGAGCGAAACCATCCGTCTTGGTTTGCTGACGGACACAGAGTTTGTCTCCACCCTGAATGCCACGGCGACGGGGGATGACAACACGGGTGGTGATGATGAAGACGCTGTGACACTGCCAGGTTTCATGGCAGGAGCACCCTCGACAATTCCTGTGGTGGTGAGCAACGTGTCCGGTGCCAATGCCTATCTGAGTGTGTGGATGGATTTCAATAATAACGGGAGTTTTGCCGATGCGGGAGAGCAGGTGGCTACCAATGTGGTCGTTGCAACCGGCCAGACCAACGCGACCCGGAACGTGACACTGAACGCGCCCGCCAATGCAGTTACGGGATCCACCATCGGGCTCCGTTTCCGCCTGACGGACATGCTGAATGCTCCTGCAACGGGCAGTGCAGGCAATGGGGAGGTGGAAGATTACACCACCACGATTGCGGTGCCGGTGAATGACTTTGGCGACTGGGACGGAGCAGGGGATGCCTTCAGCATTGCGAGCAGCAACCTCCGGCTGGGCGCCCTGGCGGATACGGAATATTTTTCCACCCGCAATTCGGCCGCCACAGGCGATGATGCGACGGGCAGTGACGATGAAGACGGGGTGACTGTCCCTGGCAGCCTGAACCAAGGGCAGGCAGGCACGGTCACGGCCATGCTGACCAACAATCTGGGCGCAAGCGCTTACCTGAATGCCTGGGTGGACTTCAACGGCAACGGCAGCTTTGCCGATGCGGGGGAACAGATCGCCACGAACACTCTCATCGCTTCAGGCTCCAACGGTGTGGTCCGAAACCTGAATTTCACGACGCCTGCCGCTGCCAAACCTGGTCTGCGCGGCGTGCGTGTGAGGCTTACCAATGTGCAAAATCCGGGCGCCACAGGTGCTGCGGGTATTGGTGAGGTGGAGGACACTCTTGTGATGGTCAATTGCCCGACGCTGACGCTGAGTCCGACGAGCTTGGCTGTGCCTGTGGTCGGTGCAACTTATGCGCAAACGATCACGGTTTCCGGCGGCACTGCACCTTACGCATTCAGCCTCTCTGCGGGGGCACTGCCTGCGGGCCTCGTCCTTGCTGAAGGTGGTGTGCTGCAAGGGCGTGCCACAAGCACAGCGTCTGCTACATTCACCTTGTCAGCCACAGATGCGAACGGCTGCGCAGTCACCCGCGAGTATGTCCTGGCCCCTGTCTGCCCGACGATTGTGATCGGGCCTACATCGCTGCCTGTTCCTACCGTGGGCAGCCCTTACAGCCAGACGATCACCGCATCTGGCGGCAGCGCAGGTTATAGCTTCGCCGTGGCCAGTGGCAGCCTGCCCCAGGGTTTGAATCTGGCCGCAGACACGGGTGTTCTTAGCGGCACGGTGACCCAGGCTGGCTCCGTGACTTTCACCATCAGGGCCACGGACCTCTACGGTTGCCTAGCCACCCAGAGCTACACGGTGACGCCTTCTTGTCCGGCGGTGACGATCACGCCTTCGTCGCTTCCTGCGCCTGTCGTGGGTTCTTTTTACAATCAGAGTGTCGTCGCTGCGGGTGGCGTGGCGGGGTACACTTACTCCATCAGTTCAGGGGCGTTGCCTCAGGGCCTGGGCATGAGTACCGGGGGCAACATCACTGGCACTCCTGTTTCCAATGCCTCGGCAGCTTTCATTGTGCGGGCGGTGGATTCGCGAGGCTGTGCAGGCACGCGTGCCTTTTCTTTGACACCGGCTTGCCCGGCGGTTGTGATCAATACCACCAGCCTGCCTTTTGGTTATCAGGGCACGTCTTATAATGTCACGCTGAGTGCGGGTGCAGGCACCGCCCCATACCTGTGGTCGCTGTTGTCAGGCTCTTTGCCCGCTGGGATCAGCCTGAGTCCCGAAGGGATATTGTCCGGTGTGCCGACGGGCCAGACGGGCAGCAGCTTCACCGTGCAGGCACGCGATGCCAATGGTTGCACAGCCTCCCGTCTTCTCACTTATGTGCCCGGCAGCCTGTCTCTGGGCAATCGCGTCTGGCTGGATAATGACAATGATGGTGTCCAGGACAGCGGAGAAAATGGTGTCGCGGGTGCCACGGTGCAGTTGTTTGCGACGGGCACGGACAATGCCATCGGCGGCACGGGCGGTGCGGCGGACAGCCAGGTGGGAGCCAGCCTCATCACGGCTGCCAACGGTGCCTACAGCTTTGCCAACCTGGCGCCAGGAAACTACTATGTGCGGGTGACTCCGCCCGCAGGCCACACGCACAGCAGTGGCACGCCTGCCCTGACGGATAACAATGTGGATGGCAACAACGATGGTTCCCAGCCGGGGGGTCTGGGCACGGCTCTTTTCAGCCCCGTCATCGCCCTACAACCGGGAACAGAATCCACCAGCGATGGTGATGCGGATGCTGATACAAACTTCACTGTGGACTTTGGCCTGTGGGCGCCTCTGGCCGTTGGGAACCGTGTGTTCATGGACATCAACGGCGATGGCCGGATGAATCCGAATGAGGGAGTGGAGTATGCTTTCGTCCAGATCTTCAAGGCTGGGGCCAATGTGAACACAGATGAAGCCGTGGGCGCAGCGATCTCGGATGAAGGCGGTCGTTATCTCATCACGGATTTGAATCCGGGCTCCTACTTCCTGCACCTGGCTTCCGTTCAGTTTGAATACGGCGGTGTCCTGCAGTGGGCCAAGCCGATGACCAGTGTGGCTGCTGGAGACGATGATGCTGGGCAGGATCTGATCTACAATGACACGCCGATCGTCAATGGGGCAAGCACAGCGGTGTTTACGATTTTGCCGGGCCAACTCGCCTCAGGCGGTGCCGAGTCTGGCGCTGAGGGCGTGGCGGATGATGAAGGTCTGGATGTGAACACAGACCTGACTTATGACCTGGGATTGGAGTGCGTTGACTGCACCGGTTTCAATCTGGCCATGAGCGAGACCGCGCCGCCACCCGAAGAGGAACTGCTGCGGCCACTGCCCGAGACAGGCGTGCTCCCGGTCACGTTTGCCTCCTGGCAGGCACTGCATTCCTTGGGAGATGATAGCCTTGCCCTGGACAATCCGGATGCCGATCTCTATCCCAACCTGCTGGAGTATGCCCTGGGGACAGATCCTTGGAACGGAGCCAGCGGAGCGGGACGTTTTGTGCTGGAAACCCAGACTGCCACAGGTGCGGTGGATGCTGTGGTGAACTTGCCAACGACAGGCCGCCGTGACATTACGCTGAATCTGGAGACGAGCACCGATGGTCTAACCTGGAGTGCTGCGACAGTGGCAGCACAAAGCCTCTTCGCCAGCGATGGCAGTCAGACTCTTCGTTATGTCCAGGTGGACGGCTCTCTCTTCGCCGGAGCCGCGCGAGGCATGGTTCGCATGAAGGTATCCCTAGATGCAAATTTGGATGGCCAGCCGGAAGCTGTGGCGACCACACCCGCGTGGATGTTCAGCCGTGAGACCTTTGCCAAAGGCACGCGCAGTTTCTCCATGCCGCTGGAGCAGCCTGAACTTTATGTCGGAACCATCCTACAGGTGGACGGCGGGCAAAGCCTGCGCTTGGCGGCAGCCTCTGATTTGTCATTCGATGGAGCGGTTGTTCTGGAAGTTTTGAATGGTGCTCATGAGGGGCATCGCTTCGAAGTGATCTCCGCTGAAGGCAGCGTGGTGATGGCTGCCTCGACGGTTCCTGCGGATCTCGCCGGGGCGCGTGTGGCTCTTCGTCGAGTCTGGCGTCTGGATCAATTGCTGCCGGTGGATGTGTTTATCGGGGGAACTTCGGAAAGCACCTCAGACCGGGTCTTGCATTATGATGTGGCGGCGAATGATTTTGTCCCAGCCTGGCCACAAGCTGAGGGATGGACGGGTGAGGATGGTCAGCATCTCATGCTGCACAGCGGGGGTGCCTTGCTGGTGCAGACGCGAACGCAGGATGTGAGCATCGTCTTGGCAGGGCAGTTGCCTTTGTCTGATGTGGCTTTGAAACCTGTCGCAGGGACTCGCTTCATCGGCAGCCGTCGTGCTTTGGATGCTTCCCCTGTGGAGTTGGGATTGTTGCCTGAAGCTGGATTCACGGCTGCTGCGGATCCTGTATCGGCGACCCGGCTTCGTTTGTGGAAAGCTGACTCGGGCAGCTCGGAGTCGGGCTACGACAGCTACTATCTGCACCTCTCGCCGACTGGCTCCCTGTGGCTGGGTGAAGGAACTGCAGCGGGTGCTGATCTCGGTGAGGGTGGATTCCTCCTGCCCTTCCACGGATTCTTCCTGGTCGAGCCGTGAGTTAGGCCTTTTGTTTGAACTGACGTCTTTATTTGGACTCTGCCGCAGCCTGAGGCACGGCAAAGCGGACTTCGACTCCAGGAATCGTCTTGGCAAGGGCGGTTCCCTTTTCGATTCCCAGGACGCACATGGCCGTGGCCAGGGCATCGCTGGTGGTGCTGTCATCGGCGATGACGGAACAAGCGATGCTTTGTGTTAGGCCAAGGCCAGTCTTCAATGAGAGGATGTGGGAGTAACGCGTGCCATCAATTTCGATGAACTGATACAGATCTCCGGAGGTGGAGACGGCTCGATTGGCCAAAGTGATGGTGGTGAGTTCGTCCTCAGCTTCAGACCGCGCGAAGGTGCGCAGTTTGATTTCCCAGCCTGCTTTTCCAGGCGGGGCATCGCCGACGGCGGTATCGCCCCCGGCGATGACCACGGCTCGTGACAGGCCGTACTGGCGAAGAACGCGCAGGCAGTCATCCGCGGCATAACCTTTCGCAATGCCCCCCAGGTCCAGCAGGGTGCCGGGTTTGAGGGTGATCTGCTGCTTAGGCGGGTCAATCTGGATGCGTCGCCAATCGGTGGCTGCAATCGCAGCCTGGAGGCGGGGTGGGGGCGGCAGCTTCCCTTGCCTGCGGGTGCGCCGCCAAAGCTGGGTGAGATGCCCGCAGGTGGGGTCAAAGGCACCTTCTGTCAGCTCCGCCAACTGAATAGAACGCTGCATCAGCCCGAGCATGGGCGGACTGACCTTCGCCGGGTAAGCGGCCTCGGGCGCGCAAAGGCGCATGAGCTCGCTGGTGGGATCGTAGTCGGTGAAAATCTGGTTCAGTTCGGCGATGCGGACAAAGCAGGCGGAGGTGGCTTTTTCGGCCTGCTCCCGGCTTTCGGCATAACAAGAAATGCGGAAAGTCGTGGCCATTCCGGGACCACTGAAGTCGAAACGCTGCGGAGTGGCGGCTGAACATGAAAGCGCCCCGAATGCCAGGAGGCAGACGGGGCGCAGAAGGTTCATGAAGAACGTGCAGTTAGGCCACCAGGGTCTGGTCGCGGGATGGGCCGACGCCGAGAAGGCTGACGCGGGCGCCGGTGAGTTCTTCGAGACGCTTGAGATAAGCCTTGGCCAGATCCGGCAGATCGGCGAAGTTTTTGATCTGGCTGAGATCCTGTTTCCAACCCTGGTGGGTTTCATAGACAGGTTCGCAGGCCTCGATGTCTTCGATGGTGCTCGGCGGGTAGTGGATGGTCTCACCACGCAGCTTGTAGGCGGTGCAGATCTGGATGGTTTCCAGACCGTCCAGGCCGTCCAGGTTGGTGATGGCCAGTTCGTCCGCACCGTTGATCATCACGGCGTAGCGTACCAGCACCGCATCCAGCCAGCCGCAGCGGCGGGCGCGGCCGGTGGTGGCACCGTATTCACGGCCCATGTTGTGCAGCATGTCGCCGATGTCTTCGTTCTCGGTGATGAACGGGCCGGAGCCCACGCGGGTGGTGTAGGCCTTGGCGACTGCGACCACTTTGTCAATCATGCGCGGAGGCACGCCGGAACCTGTGCAAGCACCGCCAGAGGTGGTGTTGGAACTGGTGACGAAGGGATAAGTGCCGTGGTCGATGTCCAGGTAAGTACCCTGGGCACCTTCAAAGAGCAGGCTCTTGCCGGCACGGATGGCCTCGTGGCAATAGACGGCGGTATTGGTGATGTGCGGGGCCAGTACCTTGGCGGCAGCCAGCACGCTGGTGATGGTTTCTTCCAGGGGCACTTCGGCCACGCCAGCGGCGCGGAAGGTCTCGTTGTGCATGAGGATGCGGGAACGCAGTTCTTTTTCGAGCTGCTCAGGACGAGTCAGCAGGACTGCACGCAGGCCGCCACGCTCGACTTTGTCCGCATAGGCAGGGCCGATGCCGCGGCCGGTGGTGCCGATCTTCTTGTCGCCCAGCTTGGCTTCGCGGGCCTGGTCCAGGCCTTTGTGATAAGGCAGGACGAGGTGGGCGGTTTCGCTGATCTTGAGATTTTCCGGGGTGATCTTCACGCCCTGGGCGCGCAGCTTGGCCATCTCTTCCAGCAGGCCGAGGATGTCCATGACCACACCGTTGCCGATGACGCACATCTTGTCTTCCCAGAGGATGCCGCTGGGAATGAGGTGCAGGATGTATTTGGTGCCGTTGTTGATGACGGTATGCCCGGCGTTGTTCCCGCCTGCGGCGCGGACGACGACATCTGTGTGTTCTGTGAGGTAATCAACGATCTTACCTTTTCCTTCATCGCCCCACTGGGCACCGACAACAATGGTATTGGACATTACTTGAGCTTCTTCGCGGCGCATGGAGGCCGCATCCTTGTTTGGTTGTTTATGACAAAAATCCATTATGGCGGCAGGTCATGCCGCCAGGGATCGCGATGGAGCGATCACCGGACCGTGGATTATGCGGTCATCTGATTAAAGGAAAACGCCGCGTAGGCGCAGACGAGGAGGGCAAAGACGCCCAGGGCGTAAAGAGGGCCGTAGCCATGGCTCTTGGGCTTCGCCTTCGGGCCAAAACCGGTGCGGCGACCGCTGTCAATCTGCGTGGCACCGTAGCCGCTGCTGGACATGGTGCGGTAGGGGGCGGAGTAGGCCGGTGCCTCTTCGAAGTCGCCGATGAAAACGCAATCCACGTGACCCAGCGTGAAGCTGCCGCCGTGGCCGAGCTCCAGGCGTTCGACACGCTCGCCGTCAATCTTGGTGCCGTTGGTGGAACCCAGGTCGGTGAAAACCCACGCATCGCCCTCGATGGCGACTTCACCATGATGGCTGGAAACGGAGTCATGAGAGATGACGATCTGATTGTCATCTGCGCGGCCCAGCGTCATACGCTCAGCGGTCAGCTCAACTTCGCCAGTGGTGCCTTCGGGGGTGGTGTACTGAATTTTTGCCATAGCGTGGGAGGATTTAGCAGGCTAGCGCCCGACTGGCAAGCCGCAATCCTCAGGGTGGGGCAGGGGAATTTGGCCGGAAATCAGTCCGGGAGGCGCCCAGCAGACTCTGTGGCGGGGACTTTGCGGTCCGGGTTCGCACTCGCGCAAGGGGCTGGCGTGTGCCAAAGAGGGCGTTGTGATACCCCCGACCTTCGTTTTTGCCACCTGCCGTCCCGGCGCTGAAGCCTCTCTAAAAAGGGAGGTGGCTGCCCGCCATGGGGCCCTGCTGACCCCGGCTTTCATGCGGCCGCAGCTCATCACCTGGAAAGTTCAGGGGGAGTTGCCGGGAAATTTCCGGTTGGGGGCGCAGTTTGCCCAGGTTTCCGGCGTTTCCCTGGGAATGGCCAAAACGGTGCCGGAGGTGGCGGAACGCGCTGCCCCGGTGCAGGCGGCTGTTTGGCACATTTTTCCCCGGGAAGTCCCGGAAGATGGATCGGCGGCGGAAACCTGGGCGCGGGTGGATGGGATAGAGGAGGAAATCCGTGCCCTGCCCGATGGCCCTCAGACGCGCCAGCCCAAGCCCGGGGACACCGTGGTGAGTGTGATCGTGGGAGCAGAGGGGGAACCGATGCTGGTGGGCTGCCACCGCCATCAGCCGGGCGATTTGGGCGATCCGGCTAGCTTGCTGCGTCTGGCTTTGCCTCCAGAGGCTCCCTCTCGGGCCTGGATGAAGATGGAGCAGGCCCTGGATTGGCTGGGCATTCAAAATGATCTCCAGGGGCGGACGGTGCTGGAACTGGGCTCTGCACCCGGCGGTGCATCGCTGTCCCTTCTCGCGCGAGGTGCCACGGTTTATGGGGTGGACACGGGTGCGATGGATGAGCGGGTGCTGGCGCATCCCTCCTTTCACCATCTGAAAGTCGCCGCTGGGGATCTAAGGCCAGGCATGGTGCCGGATCAGGTGGACCTGCTGGTTTCCGACATGAATCTGGAGCCTCGGGTGGTCTGCCAGTACGTGGAGAAATTTGCCTCCCGCCTTCGCCCCTTGGGGCTCATTTTGACCCTGAAAATCAACTCGGCCAAAGTCGAGGCCGAGCTTCCAGATCTCATCCACCGCATCCGTGACTGGGCTCCGGGCCCGGTCTATGTGCGGCAGCTCCCGGCCAATCGGCAAGAGGTCACCCTCGTTTCTTGGCAATAAAAAAGCCCCGGGCATGTTTGGACACACCCAGGGCTGAGGTAAGAGGCTGGAAATCAGCCGAAGAGCTGCGTCAGAGGTTTGCCCTTGTCGGCAATGGTGAAGGGGCGCTTCGTTGAAGAATAAAGCACCTGATCCAAAGGCAGACCCAGGGCATAACCGATGGTGGCATTCAGGTCCGGGATGGTGGTGGAGCCATCCACCACTTTGTCGCCTTTTTCATCGGTGGCTCCATAGACCTGACCGCCACGGATGCCGCCCCCGGCCAGCACGCAACTGAACCCGGCAGGGTGGTGGTCGCGGCCATCGTTGGCATTGATCTCCGGCGTGCGGCCAAATTCGGTGGCCAGCACAATGAGGGTGTCATTCAGCATGCCACGCGCTTCCAGATCGCTGATGAGGGTGCTCATGGCGGAGTCCAGTTCGTCGCAGAGCTCCGGCACGCGGGTGAAGTTGGCATTGTGGGTATCCCAACTGCCAAAGCTGACTTCCACATGGCGCACGCCATGCTCCACCAGACGGCGGGCCAGCAGGCAGCCCTGGCCAAAGGCTTCCTTGCCATAGGCTTTGCGCAGATCCTCAGGCTCCTCGGTGAGGTCGAAGGCTTTCAAGTCTTCGGACTTCATCATGGACATGGCATTGTCATACATGTCGCTGTAGGCCTTCACATTGCGGTGCTGGAAGGTACTGCGGAAGTCCTGGTCCAGTTCGTCGGCCAGGTTCATGCGCTTCACAAAGCGGTCCTCGGTGAGGCCGGGCTGCAGCTTGACGTTCTTGAGACCATTCTCAGGGTTGTTGACGTAAAGCGGGCTGAACTGGGCGGGGAAAAAGCCGGAGCCGGGGTGACGGCTGTCGTTGCCGATGAAAACGAAGTTAGGCAGGGTGCTGTTGCCACCGCCCTGGAAGACGTTCAGCCAGGCCCCCATGGCCGGGTGGCGGATGGTGCCACGCAGGTCATAGCTGGTGTGCATCATGTAGTTCCCCTGCTCATGCGCGCCCTGGGTGGAGGTGAGGCTATTGATGACGCAGGCGTGGTGCATCTGCTGGGCGCTCAGCGGCAGGTACTCCGAGATGCGCACCCCGTCGGCGCTGGTCTTGATCGGCTTGGTCGGCCCGGCGGTTTCCACGCCTTCCTTCGGATCCCAGGTGTCCATGTGGCTCTGGCCGCCGGACATGTAGAGGTAGATCACGTTTTTCGCCGTGGCCACCTGCTTCAGCTTTGAAGAGTTCTCAAAGGCCCCGTAGGACTTGCCGTTCATGTAGCTGCCCAGGAGGCCCACCCCGAGGAGGGAGGAGGCGGTCTTGGCAGCGAAGTCGCGGCGGCTGATTTCACCGGAGCGGAGGAGTTTTTGGGTGAGTTCTTGGCGCATACGGGTGGGCGGCTAAAGGGTGGCTGAAGAGGCTGAATTACTGAATGAAAATGAACTGCTGGGTGTTCAGGAGGGAGAAGACGAGGTCTTCGATGGTGGTCAGCCCCTGTTCCTGGGCCTTCATCCACACTTCCTTTTCCTTCACGGTCGGCTTGCGGGAGAGCACTGTTTTGTAAATGGCCTCCACCTTGTCGTCCGGATACTGGGCCTTGGCCACGGTGAGCATGAGCTGGCTGTGGCGGTGCAGGATCTGCGGCATGAGCTGGCCGTTCATCATGGCCAGGGCCTGGGGCACGCTGGCCTCATGGTTGGCGTTCTCGATGGTCTCGCGGTCGCTCTGGCCAAACTCACGCAGGTAGTGGCCGCGCGGGGCGGGGCTTTCCAATTCGGCGGAACGGACCCAGTTGCGGATCTGCTCGGCACGGGCGCGGAAGTAGTCGCGCTGCTGTTTCTCGGGCAGGCCGTAGAAGTTGGCCTCCTCTTTCCAGACTTCTTCGCGGGCGGCCTGGGCGGCCTTTTCCTCTTCGCGGGATTTGCGAGGGGTGTCATAGCCAGGGAGGAAGATCTTGTCCTTCACATCGCCATCGGCCATCGAGGCCATCATCATCATGTCCATGCCGCCGCTGG
>DMMK01000054.1 GCA_003453085.1 Verrucomicrobiales bacterium | reverse complement strand
TGGGATTCGAACCCACGGTGAACTTGCGCCCACGTCTGATTTCGAGTCAGGTACTTTAGACCACTCAGCCACCCTTCCGTGCTGCATGCAGCGCACTTATGTTAGGCAGAAGCGGAGGTTTGGCAAGATGTGCGTGGGAGATTTTCACTTTGGAAAAAAGTGCGTGCGTTTCTCCCACCCTGTGCCTATGCTTGGTCTGTGACCTTTTCGGCCCAGACTCTGCTTTTGCTCCCCCTGCGACTTACGCTAGGGTAGGCGGCCCGTGTTTCCTCGCCATGCTTTGCCGTCACGTCACGGCATCCCCGCCCCCGGTCATTTCAGGAAAATTCCTTCCTGCAAAGCCTGCCAATCTTGTTAAAGCTGTCTAAATCTGTCCTGTCATGTTGAAGAATCCGTCCTCTAAATACCAGCCGTTTCCGCTGGTCTCTCTGCCGAATCGTCAGTGGCCCACGCGTCATCTCACCCAGGCGCCCCTGTGGTGCAGTGTGGACCTGCGCGATGGCAACCAGGCGCTGGCGGTGCCGATGAATGTTTCCCAAAAGCTGGAGATGTTCGATGCGCTGGTGAAGTGCGGGTTTAAGGAAATCGAGGTCGGTTTCCCCTCGGCCTCGAACACGGAGTTCAATTTTAACCGACGTCTGATCGAGGAAAATCGCATCCCGGAGGATGTGACCATCCAGTGCCTGGTGCAGGCGCGTGAGGACTTGATCGAACGTACGGTGGAGTCCCTGATGGGGGCGAAAAAGGTGGTCATCCACATGTACAATTCCACCTCGCCGGCGCAGCGGAAGTATGTCTTTGGCAAGACGAAGGAGGAGATCATCGCCATCGCCATCAAGGGTGCGCAGATGATCAAAGATCGCCTGCATCGCCTGGAGGAAACGGGCACGCAGGTGACCCTGCAGTATTCGCCGGAAAGCTTCAGCGCCACGGAGGTGGAATTCGCCAAAGAGATCAGCGAAGCGGTGATGGACGTGTGGCAGCCGACACCGCAGAAGAAGATGATCCTGAACCTGCCGGACACGGTGGAGGTGGCCATGCCGAATGTGTATGCTGACCAGATCGAATGGATCTGCACGAACATCAAAAACCGCGAAAGTTTGATCATCAGCCTGCACACGCACAATGACCGAGGAACCGGCACCGCCGCGACGGAGCTCGGCCTGCTGGCGGGTGCGGATCGCGTGGAAGGCACGCTGTTTGGCAATGGCGAGCGCACGGGCAATCTGGACATCGTCCAGGTGGCGATGAATCTGTACATGCACGGCATCTCCCCAGGGCTGGATTTCAGCGATATGAACGGCCTGATCCGCATGTATGAGCACACCACGGGCATGACCGTGCCACCACGCCAGCCGTATGCGGGGGAGCTGGTCTTCACCGCCTTCAGCGGCAGTCACCAGGATGCCATCAAGAAAGGTCTGACGGGTTATGAGGAGCACAAAACTATCTGGGATGTGCCTTACCTGACCATTGATCCGAACGACATCGGCCGGGAGTATCATGAGGTGATCCGGGTGAACAGCCAGAGCGGCAAAGGCGGCGTGGCTTACCTGCTGGAGAGCGAATTTGGCATCGAGCTGCCGAAGGACATGCAGCGGGAGTTTGGCCCCATCGCCAACAATCTGGTGGATGGCCTGGGCCGTGAGGTGCGGGCGGCGGAACTGCGCGACATGTTCTGGAAGGAATACATCGAACGTGAGGTGCCTTTCTCCCTGCATCACTTCCATGCGGATGGGGTGGACGGTGTGTTCACCTGCCGAAGCAGCCTGATGAAGAACGGTCAGGAGATCGGCATCACGGGCACAAGCAATGGTCCCATCGCTGCTTTTGTCCAGGCGCTGATCCAGGACGGCGGGGCGCAGCCTTTTGAGGTGGTCTCCTATCGCGAACAAAGCCTGGAAGCAGGCTCTGAAGCCAGCGCCATTTCCTACATTCAGATCAAGCTGAAAGACGGCAAAACCGTCTGGGGAGCGGGCGTGGATACGAACATCGAGCTGGCCTCCATCAAGGCCGTGATCAGCGCGGTGAACCGTGCTTCCTGAAAACCATAAAATGAACTTCCTGGCATCATGCGGCTTGATCTTAGGCCGCCTGTTGCCAGGGTAGCTGCCATGACTCAAGCCCAACGCGAAGCCCTGTTCGACCTCCTTGCTCTCTCGATCTATGCCGATGCGCATATCTCGCTGGTGGAAGAAGACCTCATCCAGTCGGCCTTCGTTTCCAAAGGCTGGAAGTCGGAGTATCCGAAGAGTCTCTTCATTGAAGAGTCCTTTGCCCGTGCCCGTGAAGTGGCGGAAAGCGATGACACGGTGATGGATTACCTCACCGAGCGCTCCGCCGTCTTCACCACCAAAACCGCGCAAGCCGAGGTGCTGGGCATCGTCAAAAACCTGCTGGAACGCGACGGCATGACGGCGGAAGAAAACGAGTTTTTCAATCTGCTGATCCAGGCCATGCCAAAGGCCAAGTAGTGATACTTCCGTGACGGCTGTGTGGGGATGGGCAAAGAGTTTCCCAGTCCCTGCCGTATGGCTTTCATGGACAGGCGTGACTTTCTCAAGACCAGCACGGCAGCCGCCCTCGGGGCACAGGTTTTTACCGCTCCAGCGGTGCATTCGGCCAGCGCCAGCGCTCGGCAGCCAGACCTGATTAAAACCGAAAACGCGAAACCGGGTGCGAGCTTCCAGCTCACCCGCATGCGGCCCGATGGCGCGAAGTCTTTCCGCTCCTCCGTCATCGAAGGCTACTGCTCCCGCCAGTCCGTGAAGGCGGGAGAAACGCTGGAGATCTTCGTCAGCACCGCACCCGTGGCCCGGTTCCAGATCGAGGTCTTCCGCATGGGTTATTATGATGGCGTGGGCGCCCGGCTCATGGCCACGCTGGGGCCCTTTGAGGGCAAGACCCAGCCCGTGCCCGCCATGGCGGAGCAGCGCCTGCGCGAATGTACCTGGGAGGCCACCACCACGCTGACCATCCCGGCGGACTGGACCAGCGGCGTGTATCTGGGCCGTCTCCGCACGCTGCCTGCGCAGGCGGATGAGCCCTACTGGCAGAGCTACGTCATCTTCATCGTCACGGATGATCGCCCGGCCGATATCCTCTTTCAATGCAGCGACAATACCTGGCAGGCCTACAATCGCTGGCCCGAAAATGAGTCCCTCTACACAGACCCCCGCGCTGCGCACGCGCCAGGGGTGAGCGTCAGCTTTGACCGTCCGTATGGGAAGTATGTGCAGATCCTGGACAACCCTCTGAGCATGGGCAGCGGCGAGTTTCTGCTGTGGGAATATCCGCTGTGTTATTGGCTGGAAAAGGAGGGTTACGATGTCACCTACTGCTCCAATGTGGACAACCTGGACCCGGCTAACATCAAACGTTGCAAAACGATGATCAGCATCGGCCACGATGAATACTGGGACCTGCGCCAGTATGACCATGTGAAGCAGGCCATCGCGGAGGGGCTGAACGTGCTGTGGCTTTCCGCCAATGACGTGTACATGGTGACTCCTTTCACGCCCAATGGCCAGGGGCAGGCGAATCGCCGACTCACCCGCGAGACGTGTTTTGGCGAATTTCGCGAGGAAGAAAAAGAGGCCTATGCCAAGGTGCTGGGCCCTTTTGAGAAGACAGGGCCGGATGAGCGCGACATCATCGGCGCGCGCACCATCGTGCCCTTCAATGGCGGCGGCGACTGGACCTGTGCGAAGCCTGACCACTGGCTCTTTGAAGGCACGGGCATGAAGCAGGGAGACAGTATCCCCGGCCTGGTGGGGTGGGAATTTCATGGCGAGCCCGATCTGCAACGCCCCACCTTGGAGGTGGTGGCCGAGGGCAACGTCTGGGCTGGCGGGACGCGCCTGGGCAGGTACGCGGCGACCATTTTTGAGGGGCCAAAGAAAAACTTCGTCTTCAATGCCAGCACCATCTTCTGGAGCCAAGGCCTCAGCAGCCCCCCCGGCCACATCCTTCCCTGGAGCCACTTTTCCCGTCCCCACGGGCCGGATGAGCGCGTGCAGCGAATCACGCGGAATCTGCTGCAGCGCAGTTTGGCGTAAGGGCGGTGGCCTTCAAGGTCTGTCGTCGTGAATGCCCGCGGGCTGTGCTGAGTGAATTTTGGTCTAACAAAAAAGAGTGATGGCGACTTCTGTCACGCTGAAGAAATAATGTGTCGAATCACAGGCGGAGTCTGGGCGAGCTAAAGCTCTGGCTACTTTGGATGTCCCAGGTGGCGATCCTTTTTGTTAGGCCCATCCATTTCCCCTTGGACGATGGTGTGGTTCAGGCGACTTCAGAGGTCCCGAAGGGACGCGCGGCAACCAAGCCCAGGGCCAGCCAGGGAACCAGGCGCAGCCCTGGGGGATAGAACGGTGGTGTGCTCCAATGCAAGCGAGCCCTGAAAGGGCGAGGCAAGAGAGAGGGGGCGAGGTCCTCCTGCCTCGCCCTTTCAGGGCTTGGGGAGAGGTGACGATTTCTTATCGGGGTTCCAGGGCTGCACTCGCTAGGGCTCGCTGGCCCTGGGCTAGGTTGTTTCGCCCCGCTGGGGCTGGGGACATAGGGCGAATGTGTCCGCGCCCTTTAAGTTTGTCACAAGATCCAGTCACTCGCGGAATGACCCGTCTTTCGGGGAGTTTTCGTAGCCCTCAGATACCCGCACCTTCAGGAAAAGACGGGGAGTCTGGCAAAGAGGCGGCAGGAGCGAACGAGGCGCACCCAGCCTCCTACGGCCCGGCCAGCGTCTTTATGAAACTTCTTTTCAGCCTACACTACATACGACTGCGAAAGCCTCTGTCTCTTAATTATTCATTCATGAAAAACATCATTCTTTAGACGGCACAAGAAGTCATCCTGCCTGCCTTTGCTGGAGCGAATACAGGTGGCCAGATTCGTCCCGTTGCCTGATCACTGATTCTAGGATACTTTCACATCATGACGAGCGAAGAAGCATGGCAGAAATTCGGTTTGCCCGCAGCGCCGGAAGATCGGGGAGAAATTCGGCGGCACCTTGCTTTGGAGATCGAGCGTGAGCGCCAAGGAGAAAGCGGAGAAGAAATGCTGCGGACGTTGTGTCTTCAGCTCTTCAGTTTAGGATATCCTGAAGATGCGCTTCTCATCTGGGAGTCCAAACAGTCCAGCTTCGATGCTGGCTGTGGCCTCGACATTCAGTTGGTCTGCGGCGCCGGATTGGCCGTGACCCAAAATTATCTTTCTCGGGCTAGCATCTTGGAGGCATCGGCCATCTTGCAGTGTTTGGCGGCATGCGAGCAAGCTGGAGATTTTGCCGAGTGGACACCGCAGGTGACGATTGAGCACTATCGCGGTTATTACAGCCTTTGATCTTCCTTCCCATCCATCATCCATGATCCGTCAAATCTCAGAAAGCGAGTTTACAGGGCCGCGTTTGACGGAGGGAGCCTGTTTGTTTCGTACACCTGAGTCGCTGGAGATCGGCCAAACAATTGAGTGGGAGTCGGAAGTAGAAGATGGGCTGGGACCTGGGAAGTTTGCTGTGTTTGTGAGCCCTGGCGGATTGATTTTTTCACTTCAACATTATGAGTTATCCCCACGGAAGGATCTCATGACCCTTTATGTGAGACCCGGAGATCTCGGGGTGCATGTGGACCAGGCCTTGATCGCTCTCTGTCTGACC
>DMMK01000678.1 GCA_003453085.1 Verrucomicrobiales bacterium | reverse complement strand
GTTGCAGCCAAGTGAGGGTTTCGAAGAGTTCATCCAGAGTGCCAAATCCCCCAGGCAAGGCGATGAAGCCATCACTGAGATCCACCATCATCTGCTTTCGTTCATGCATGGAGCGCACCACATGCAGCTCCGTCACGCCACCATGGCCCAGCTCCTTTTCCATGAGGGACTGGGGAATGACGCCGATGACCTGCCCCCCGGCCTCCAGGGCTGCATCTGCAATGCAGCCCATCAGTCCGACATTGCCCCCTCCATAGACCAGACCGATGCCTTCGCCTGCCAAAAAGGCGGCCACCCCGGCAGCCGCCTGCCGGTACAAAGGGTCGCTTCCGCCGTTGGCTCCGCAGTAGATGGCAATTCGCATCCCGCCTTGTCCACGATTTCTCACGGGGGATCAAGAATGGAAACGGCCCTGGAATCTCTGGCTTCAGGTGGCATTCTATTCATCTTCCCTGCCCCTCATGCGCGTCCACACTCTCGATCTCCAGTTCCAAAACACTCCCGGCCTCATCGCCGCCTACCTGGTGGAAAGCGGGCATGAACTGGCCCTGATCGAGACCGGCCCCGGTTCCACGCTACCCACCCTGCGCAAGGCCATGCTGGCAAAGGGATTCCAGCCGGGAGATGTCCGGCATGTTTTTGTCACCCACATCCATCTCGACCACGCAGGTGCCGCAGGCTGGTGGGCCCAGCAGGGGTCTCAAGTTTACTGCCACCCCAGCGCCGCTCGTCATTTGGTGGATCCCAGCCGTCTCATGGACAGTGCCCGACGTGTGTATGCCGAGCGGATGGACACCCTCTGGGGAGAGATGTTGCCCGCCCCGGAAGAGCGCGTGACCGCCCTGGCGGACAATGAAAGCATCCGCGTGGGCGAGGTACAGTTCACGGCCTGGGATACCCCCGGGCATGCACGCCACCACCACGCTTTCGTCGTGGGCGATGCCTGCTTCACGGGCGATGTCGCCGGCCTCCGTCTGGCGGGCAGTCCTTATCTTTCTGTGACAGCCGCCCCTCCGCAGTTTGATCCCCCTGCTTATGTTGCTTCGGTGGACCGTCTGCTGGCTGCCAATTTCCAGCGGCTTTTCCTCACTCATTTTGGTGAAGTCACCGATGTGAAGGACCATCTAAGCCGTTACCGGCAACGCATTGAGGAAGTTCATCAAAACGTCCGCACCTGGATTCAGCAAGGCTGCACGCCTGCGGAAATCGAAAAACGTTACAGCGAAACGGAGCACGCACTGGCCATCGCTGCGGGCCTCTCCCCCGCAGACTGGCAACTCCACCAGATGAGCAATGCCACCGGCATGTGTGCGGACGGAGTGCGGCTGTATGTGGAGAAAAATCCGTAACCGCCGCCGTTCTCAAGCCAGGGTCAGCCCGGCCAGCAGGCGGCGCAGTTCGGCAAACTCCACCGGCTTGGTCAGGTGGGCCACAAAGCCCGCTTCATAAGCCAGACGGAGGTCCTCCTCCATGCCGTAGCCGGTGAGCGCGATGCCTCGCAGGCCATAGAGCTCCCGCAGGCTTTTCATGAGATCCATACCCGTACCATCGGGCAGGCCGATGTCACTGACCACCAGGTCAAAGGTCAAGCCTGTGGCAGCCGCCTGCGCCGCAGCGAGACTGCCAGCACAGGTCACCTGATGCCCGGCACGCTTCAGCAGCCGCTCCAGAACGATCAGTGTGGGCTCATGATCCTCCACCACTAACAGCCGCAATGGGCGGGTGTAGCCGATCTGCACCGCCCGGGGCGCCATTCCATGGCCAGAGCCTGATGAAGTAGCCTTTTCCTTGTTAACACCGACGGACGGCAGTTTGACCCGAAAGGTGGCGCCCGCATCTGCCCCTGCACTCTCCGCTGTGATTTGCCCCTCATGCATGTCCACAATCGCTTTCGAAATGGAAAGTCCCAGCCCGAGCCCGCCAAAACGATGAGCGGTCGTCAGGTCAGCCTGCTCAAAGGGCCTGAAAATACGCTCCACCATTTCAGGAGCAATGCCGATGCCCGTGTCTCGGACTTCCAGGACCAGGCAGTCACCCTCATCATAAGACCGCACGGCAATGCCGCCCTGGGCAGGGGTGAACTTGATCGCGTTTTTGAGCAGGTTCCAAAACACCTGCTGGATGCGGGCCGGATCGCAACGGAGCAGGGTCTTTGTGGCGGCGAGATCCACGTTGATAGCGAGCCCCTTCGCCTGCGCCTCCTCCCGGGCGATTTCCAGGGCATGGTCAAAGAGCGCATGCGCGTCTCCCTCCTGCAGCCGGAGCACCATCTTGCCATGTGCGATGCGGGTGAGATCCAGAAGATCATCAATCAGCCTTGCCTCCAGGCCGATGTTTCGCTGCATCATGCGCAGCGTCGAGTTCACGCTGGCTGGCAGGTTAGGATCGCCACAGAGATCCTCCACGGCCAGCAATACGGGGGTCAGGGGGGTGCGCAGCTCATGGGAAAGGGCGGCAAGGAAATCATCCTTGGCCCGGTTGGCTCGCTCTGCCTCCGCCCTCGCCTGTAGGGTGGATTCTTCGGCGCGCACTAGGTCATCAATATCTGTGGAGGTGCCGTACCAGCGCACGATTTCATCCCTCTCGTTTCTCAGGGGCAAGGCCCGTGAGAGAAACCACCGAAACTCCCCCGTGGACTGGTCGCGAAGCCGAAGCCTATTTTCAAAAGGCTCGCCAGTATGCATCGAATGATACCAGCCATCCAAACACTGCTGCTGATCATCCGGGTGCATCACGGGCAACCAACTGTTATCACCACCGGAAATGACCGACTGCCCAGTGAGCTCCTGCCAGCGCAGATTGTAATACTCGACGAAGCCATCCGGCCGGGCCATCCACACGACCTGCGGCATGAGATCCGCCACTTGGCGGAAGCGGGCCTCGCTCTCTTTCAAATCCCGGGTCACCCGCGCCCTTTCCAGGGCCTCCCAGCAGCGATTGGCCACGTGTTGGACCAGGGAAACCTCTTCCCTATCCCAGCGCCGGGGAGCCTGCATGTGCACCGCCATCGCCGCCACAAATCTGCCATCCTTATGCAAAGGCACACACACCACCGCGACGATCTGCGCAGCCTGATAGGTAGCAATGACACCAGACGACGACGGGTGGGAGCGGATATCATCCACCACGAAAGCCTGATCCGCCCGCATGAGTTCCAAGACTTCTGCGCCGAACCGCGTGAAGGTGTAGCGCCCGACGATGCTGGGCACGCCCCGGGTGTAGTCACCCACAATGTTCATCGTGTCCTCATCGCTCTCGATGTCCGCATAGGCACAGCGGTCCGCCCGCAAATGCTCCCCCAGCAGCCTGGCCGAAACAGCCACAATTTCCTCGGCATTGCTCAGCGGTCTCACGGCATCATCCAGAGCCAGCAAAAACTTCTGCCGCTGCTCCGCCTGCCGCCTTTCGGTGATATCGAGAAAAGCGCCGATGCTGCCTCGAGGCCTGCCATGTTCATCGAACAAAGGGGATACATACTCCAAGAGACGCAGCACCCGGCCATCCTCAAAGGCCACATTCAATTCACAGTCGCGGATTTCACGCCCATCCCGTGCCGCGACCTGCATGGGTAGATCCCTCGGCGGCACTTCGGCACCGGTGTCATCCATGACCTGAAAATTCATCGGAGCCTGCTCGGAGGGTGCCGTTTTCGAGGCATTGCCGTCCTGAGGCACTTCCAACATCCTGGAAAATGCGGCATTGATGCGGATGTGGCTGCAGTCACGGTCATTGGCAATGGCCATGCCGACCGGCAGTACATCCAGCAAGGTTTCCAGCTCCGCCAGCCGGGCGCGGTTTTCCTGCCCCAGCCGAGCCACCTCCCGGTCCGTCAGGCAACGTGCCGTGATGTCGGTAAATTTGACCGCCACATGTCGCTGCTCACGGCTGCCGATCGGAAAGGCATAAACATCGAACCACCGGCCCAGGGAATCTGATCCCTCAGAAAAATTGATGGGTTCCCCCGTGCTTGCCACCCGTCCGTAAATCTGAAACCAATGCTCCTCATGTTGGGGATTCATCTCGCGGATGGTTTTCCCCTCCGCCGCCTTCAGCCCGGAATGCTTTTCAAAAGCCAGGTTGGTCTCTAAAAACCGGTAGTCCACCGGATTTCCCTCGGCATCCCACACCATCTCGATCACACAGAATCCGTCATTGATGGATTCGAACAGAGACCGGTAGCGCTCCTCACTCGACTTCAGCGCCGCAGCCACCGACTTATCCTTCGTGATGTCGCGAAAGTACACGGACAAACCTCCACCGCGGATGGGAAAACCACGCACCGAGAACCAGCAGTTCCAGGGAGGGTAAAAGACCTCAAACTCCACGGAGACACCTTCCGTCACGGCGCGGAGAAATTCCGTCTCAATCACCGTGCCACGGGTTGAAGGAAACATTTCCCAATAATTTCGGCCCAATAAGGCATCTGCCGATTCACTGTAGAAAGCCAGGATCCGGCGCGCAGCCTCATTCACAAATGTAAACCGCCACTGGTCATCAAAACCGTAAAAACCGTCCCCGATACTTTCCAGAATGCGGAGCACATGGCCTTCATCCTCGTCGAACTTGGCTAAACCCAGGAAAGAAGGCGTGGCGGAAGTGGATTCCATATTCAGCAGTGCAACAGTGGCGACAACTCAGTTCAAACAAGGCAGCCGCCTGCCGCAGGACATCCCTAAGTAAATCCGTTTTGTGATTTTGTCATGCTCAGTGGTCATTCGTTGAGAGCTTCCTTCAGGCCGCGCCGCCCACCCAAAGCGGATCTGGGGCGCACATTCGGGCCGGGTCCAGGGCTTCATTGCGTTCTAGCCCCGTGAGACCGAGTTCGGCCAGACGCCCCAGGCAGATTTGCCGGACAGGGATGCCTGTGCGTAGCCTTTCCCTGGCAATGGCTGCCGCTAGGTCATAGCCGATCTTCGAATTCAGCCCCGTCACCAAAGCCAGACTTTGCTCGATGAATCCATGGCAACGCTCCAGGTTAGCTTCGATCCCCCGGATGCAGCGCTCGTCAAACACACGGGCGGCATGGGTCAGCAGTTCGATGCTTTCGAGTAACGCGGCCCCCAGGGCAGGCATCATGACATTCAGCTCAAAATTGCCGTGGGCCGCACACCAGGTGACGGTCGCATCGTTGCCAAAAACACGGGCACAGACCTGCATCAGGCTTTCGCACATCACCGGATTCACCTTGCCCGGCATGATGCTGCTGCCCGGCTGGGTAGCTGGCAGCGAAATCTCCCCCACCGCACACTGCGGGCCCGAGCCGAGCCAGCGGATGTCATTGGCGATCTTGAACAGGCTGGTGGCAATGGTCTTGAGCTGGCCGCTGACTTCCACCAGCGCATCTTTGGCAGACTGGGCTTCAAAATGATCCTTCGCCTCCCGAAAAAGCAACCCGGTCGTTTCAGCGATTATGGAAATGACTTGGGCCGGAAAGTCGGGATGGCAATTCAGTCCCGTGCCCACGGCTGTGCCGCCCAGCGGCAGTTCCGCCAGGGTCTTGATGGCCTTATGCACGCGATCCACCCCGTGCTCTACCTGACGGGCATACCCTCTGAATTCCTGGCCGAGCCGTACAGGGGTGGCATCCATGAGATGCGTGCGCCCGATTTTCAGGACTTCCCAAAACTCATCTCCTTTCTGGGCTAGGCTACCCTGGAGCAACTCAAGCACGGGCAGCAGCCGCTCTTGCAGTTCCCGCGCTATGGCCACATGCAAAGCGGTGGGAAAAGTGTCGTTCGACGACTGCCCCAGATTAACATGGTCATTCGGGTGCACAGGATCCTTGGCCCCGATGGGCTGCCCGGCAATCTGGCAGGCCCGGTTGGAGATCACCTCATTGACATTCATGTTCGTGCTGGTGCCCGAACCCGTCTGATAGATATCCAGCACGAAATGAGCATCCAGCCTGCCCTCTGCCACCTCCTGTGCGGCCTGGACAATCAGACCAGCCCTCTCTGCGGAGAGCAATCCTAATTGCTGATGCACCTTTGCCGCAGCCCCTTTGATAAGGCCGTAGGCATGAATGATCGGAAAAGGAACTGGCCTGCCGCTGATGGGAAAATTTAAAACCGCCCGCTGAGTGGAGGCCCCATAGAGGGCATCCTCTGGCACATTCATCTCACCCATGCTGTCTTTTTCGAGGCGGGTCTTCATGCAGACATGCTGGCAGATCTGCCTGAGAACGGAAATCGAAAAAGGAAATCCATGGGGGAAGCCGGGCCGGGGATCTAGCGTGCCGACAAGGACTGTCCCATGGAATTGGGAACCTCCTTCACGGCAGCGATCAGAGGCTCCTGCTTCTTCTCTTTGCCGATCGGTCGCGTCGCGGCGGTTTCGGGAAAAGGCTTGGCCGCATCATGGGCACCGATGGCAGCCATTGCCAGGGTGAAAGCCAGCACGGAGCCAGCCAGGACTGGGGTGATAAGCGTGTCTTTCATACACTCTTTCATCGCGCCCACCGGAGCAGATGCGCGTATGGTTTTTCGTCGGCTTATTCTGTTTCCCAGTCTTCGGATCTCCTCCCATTTCCTGTTCGCACTTTGGGACCTGACGCGCCACACTGGCCCATGGAAGCCCTCTTAGTCCTTCTCGGCCTTGCCCTCGCGCTATACTTTTTAGCGGGTCCTGCCATTGCCTGGTATGTGGCATCGGAAGCACGTAAGGAAACCCAGGCGCTGCGCGAGGCTGTGACCCGGCTACAGGCCCAGGTGCTAGCGCTTCGACAAGCGACTCCCGCTGCCACCCCTGTGCTAAGTCCAGTGCAGGCGGCCACTACGGTTTCCCAAGCCGTTGGAAAGACCGGCATAGGCGAAGCTGTGCCAGTGCTAACGGCTTCCCCGCAGGTCGCACCCTCCCCAAGTGTCATTCCAGGGACTGACGAGCCGCCCCCCTTGCCTGCATTGGAAAAGACCTCCCTGCCAGCGCAGCCAGCCCTTCAGGCGGAACTTCCTCCGCCGATGGCTGCAAACCCACCACCCATCCCGCAGACTCCACAGGCACCCCTCCCACTGCGCAGTTCGCCGACAAAGGCTACCAAGCCTGCCATCTCGCTGGAGCAGTTTCTGGGGGTGAAGCTGTTTGCCTGGATCGGTGGGCTGGCCCTGTTCTTGGGGATCGTTTTCTTTGTGAAGTATGCCTTTGAGAGAAATCTCATCTCCCCTGCTCTGCGCACAGCCATTGGCTTTGCC
>DMMK01000455.1 GCA_003453085.1 Verrucomicrobiales bacterium | reverse complement strand
AATCTTTGCTTCGCCAAAGGCCAGCCCGCCATCCCCCGTCGTGCTGTAGATCTGATCTGCCAGAGTCCCTTGCTCCACAAGATTTGCATTGAAATGACTGCC
Organism: Verrucomicrobiales bacterium; assembly: GCA_003453085.1. GTDB lineage: Bacteria > Verrucomicrobiota > Verrucomicrobiia > Verrucomicrobiales > Verrucomicrobiaceae > Prosthecobacter. Next base: position 3,265 of record DMMK01000455.1, on the reverse strand, counting down.
GTTCCAAAAGACGGACTGCCCATTTTCAGAGACCAACACCACGCGGGAACCGTAGCCGATGACGCGGGATTTGACCAGGGTGGTAAACACATCCCCGGTCACGTCCAATTTGTAGAGCTGGGCCCCGGAACTGTTGTTCTCGCCATGGTAGTAAAACTGGCCGGTGGACTCAAAGGCACCCCCGCCTTCCCGCAGTCCGATTTTGCCCTTCTTGGCTCCATTGACGGTATCGAAAATCGTGACGTCGATCCATTGATCCTGCTCCTCCACCACGAGGCGGCCTGACTTTCCTGCGGCCACACGATAGACATCGTTCATGCTGTATCCCATGCCCTGAAAGGCGCTGAAAGCATAGGTGCGCTCCAGCGCGAAGGTGGTTTTATTGAAGGCCAGGAGATCGCCAATCTTCCAGTTAGGCACGTAGATGCGGTTGTCCGCCTCATGAATGGCCAGGTCCGTCACCGAAACACCGGCGGGCACCACTCGAAGGATGGATTCCGTGGTGGCATCCATTTCCACCAAATAGGCTTTGGCACCCACCGTGGCCGTGTCTTCACTGATTCCGTAGATGAGCGAGCTGGAGGGATGCGACTTGAGATGGGTGAGCTTCAGTGGAGCGATGGTGAACTGAATCGGAAGGCTCAAAAGCGTGCCTGAAGTACCACTGAGAGTGATGACGGCCTGGTGCGTGCCCACGGCGAGACTGCCGGCATTGAGGCGCAGCTCCAGCTCTGCCGGGGTGCTGCCTGTGCTGCTGGTAAAAGTCACCCAGGGCTGGTCGGCCACAGCAGACCAGGACAGGCCCGGACTGGCCGAATTCAACTGAACTTTGACGCGGTGATCCGCGTGGCTTTGCACCGTGGAGGTCACCACCTTGCTGACGCTGGTGGAGACGGGCGAAACGGTGAAGGAATAGACGCTGCCTTTGCTGATCTGGCTGCCAATGACGGTATCCACCCGCCAATGGTAGGTGGTGCCGGGAATCAGGCCGCCGGGGGCTGCAAAGGTGGGGTACAAGGAAGATCCGAGATACAGCGGGGAGACTGGAGTCGCCGCATCCACCTGGGCGGAGGAAGTGCCAAAATAGACCTGGTAAGACGAGGCCCCCGCCTGGCTGGACCATGAAAGCGTCTCAGGCTGTAGTACTGTGGACTGATGGGCGGGGGAAAGCACCCGCTCCAGCACCACGTTCCCTATCTGAGTAAAAAGATCCATCGTCCCGATCTGCCGCGTTCCCGGATTGAAATACACCAGCCGCGCGTAGTCTGAACTGACAGCGTGGATGGAGGTGGTGACCGGAAGAGTCAGCAGCCGGTTGCCCGTCGATTGTTGAAAAATGGCGCTCTCGGTGACGGCGATTTCTCCGCCAGGGCTGATGGAATAAACATCCGTCGGGAAGGATCGGATGACGGAGGCGACATTCTCCGTGGGGACCGCCACTGTTTTCGCGAAGACTTTGCTGTCGCCATGGGCCACCAGGACCGGAGTTTCCAGCGGATCGCGAGACAGATTAATCGTGCTCGAAGAGGTCTCCCTGGCGGTCAGCGTGCCCGTGCCGCTCACCTCAAAACGGGCCAGATAGCTGGCGCTGCTGCCTGCGCTCCATCCATACTGGGCCCAGCCAAAAAGTTGGGTCTTGCCCAGATTGAGAGCAAAGTCGCCGAAACCGAAGCTGCCCGTTTCAATGACCACGGACTGTAGCACCTGGCCGGTGCTGCGATTGTACACATGCAGCACAGGTGCCCAGGAGGTGTCTGTGTAATAGAGGATGTTTCCCGCGCCCGCTTGGATGTTGGCCGTCGTCTCGCTGCCATCGCCCCAGGTGCCAAAGACGGGCAAAGTGAGGGTTTGAGTGACCGTCAGTGTATTGAGGTCAATGACGGAGATCGTCTTGTCCACGCTGTTGATGACAAAGAGCTCACTGCCATCATTGGAAATGGCCATACCGGTGGGCCGTTTACCGACGGTGATGCTGCTGATGGCGCTGCCCGTCGGTGGGTCCATCACCAGCACGCAGCCTGCCTGCACGCCGATGAAATGAAGGCCATACATCCGCGAGCGATACGGATCATCCATGAGCTTGAAGACATTCAGCGCCGAGGAGCTGGCATTCAAGCTGACCATGGCGGTATTGCCACCATGCGTGGCCCGGATGGTGGCCGTGTAGCTGGGATTGGCAAGGGCGGCGGTGGTGAATTTCAGCACCACTTTTTGCCCTGCACTGTCTACCTGCGGCGTCACCCAGGAAGCATCGGAGGTGACCGTCACCTGATTGTAGGTAAAGCCACCGCCACCAGGCACGATGGGCAGCGAGATATCCGCATGATGAAAGCCCGGAGCTAGGACCACGCTCTTCGAGGTTGGCCCCAGATTAAACGGGCTGCCAAAGGCTGAAGCGGCAAGCAGGGAAAGGGGAGCCAGAAGGGCGAAAAAGAAGGATCGCATGCGGGATTGATGTAAGGCTGGCGTGGGGTGCTCTTTCTAACAAGACCTTTCTCCTGAAGGAGGCTATTTTATTAAGAATGAGAATAGCCAAAAAAGTGCAGGCATTTCTGATTGGGGGTTGGGACGCAATCTCCAGATCTTCTGGCCAGGGCTGCATTTGAGTCCCGAAACTTTACCGCCAGGCCTGCCACCGATCCAATCTCCCTTGCGGACATCGGGCCTCCGCGTAGCCTGGGCGGGCGGGTGCCCAAACCACCGATGCGACAGGCATCCAGGAAGGTCCCCCCCCGCTTCGCCGCCTGACAAAAAACATTCACTCACGACCCCCCGGAAAGAATCATGAGCATCTGCCCCGAAGCCCCCTGGGAATCCTACTCCTACCAGACCGATGAAGGCCCCGTCATCGTCGGCTTTTACACCGAGGCTCCCCGGCTGGATCGCGCGGCCCACCCCTTCTGCGCACGGGTGCTCATTCCCATCCAGGCCCCCACTCCCCAGGGTGGCCCGGCCGGGGATGAAGTCCAGGCCCTGTGGGCCATGGAGGATGCGCTGGTGGCCGCCCTGGATGCCGCGCGGGTGCCCTGCATCATGATCGGTCGCCTCACCCACGGCGGCACTCGCGAGCTCATCTTCCAGGTGGCCGATTACGCCCCCTTCCGCCCGCCCGTGGGCCGCTGGATGCAGGCCCAGCCCGGTTATGAGATCGACGTCTCCGAGCACGATGGGTGGGACTTTTTCTTTGAGTCCGTCTGGCCTTCGGAGAACTCCTGGCTCCTCATCATGGACCGCCGCGTGGTGGATGAGTTGGTCGCATCCGGCA
>DMMK01000363.1 GCA_003453085.1 Verrucomicrobiales bacterium | reverse complement strand
CCGTCCACTTTGATGTTCTCAACCAACGCCTGCTGGAAGGCTACTCGCTGGCGGAGGCTGCTTGGAATGCCACCCCGGTGCTCTCCTGGATGAACGTCGTCTGCGGCGATCCCCTCTACCGTCCCTATGCACGGGGCGCGGGCTCCAGCATGGGCGATGGACGCGACCGCGACTACGCCCTGTACCAGGGCACCTCCGCCCGGCATCCGGAGGAGGACAGCCGCGAACTGAAACAGGCCCTCACCACCCTGGCCGAAACACGTAGCAAACCGCACTTGCTGGAACTCACCGCCCTGCTTTCCGCCAGCGAAGGCAAGAACACCGAGGCCATTGACCTGCTGGAGCACGCCCTAAGCCTCTACGTCATCGCTTCCGACAAAGCCCGCGCACACCTGTATCAGGCACGTCTGTACCTGGATGAAAACCGTCCGGCTGAGGCCAAGGCCACCCTGCAAAAGATGCTGGACGATCCTAACCAAAAGGATGTGCCCGCCAGCCAAGCCGCCCGCCTGATTCACAGTCAGATTCCGTGAGCCAGCCGCACGCGGATGAGCAGGTCATTGATGCCAGCACGGGCCGCATCCTCCGGCAGTTCCCGCAGCGTGCTCGCCTCATGCGCGGCCTGCAGCATGGCCCGCAGACGCTCAAACTCGCCCTGGTGAAAAACCAGGTCCGCATCGTCCAGCGTGCCTTGTTCAGGCCCGGCCAGCTTGCGGGCGATGAGGTCATCCACATACGGCAGGCGGAAGGTCTCATTCAGCGTCACCAGATTCGCCTCTACCTCGCCCGTGCGCATCATCCAGATGCCCGTCAACAGGACACGATAGACATACAGCAGCGGCTTCACCCGATGCGGCGATTCCTTCAAAAACAGCTCCCACTGCGTGTGTACAAAACCCAGGTAGTGATGCGAGTGATGCCGGGTGATGCAGCCCTTGGCGATCTCCTTTAACTCCGCATGTTCCGGAGTCGTCTGCACGATCAGCGGCGAATAAAGTTGCTCCAGCACGTAGCCGTTTTTCTTCAGCAGCAGGTTGAAGAACTTCTTCACATCATGGCTGACGATGTCCATCTCCAGCCCCTCGATGATGCGGGAATCCTCCACCGTTTCATGCCGGGCATCCAGGCCAAGCACTTCCTTGAGCGGCAGCACATGCGCACCCCGCAGATCCACATCGGAATCCGGAGATGGAAAGCCATACAAGTGCGCCCCGCTGATGGTCGCAAACAGCAAAGGATAAGGCTGCGCCGTGGTGATGCGCTGAAGCCGCGGATCTCGAACTGTGGCAGCGATGGAAGGTGTCATGAAGAATGAGTTGTTAGGCTGCTTTGGAGCGCCGCGCCGAAATTAACATTTGATTAGCCGCTTCATAATCCGGCCTTTCGGGCAGCTTGGTTTCGGCCAGGGCTTGTTCGAATTCACGGTGCAGGCGCTGCCGCCACGCATCCACCTGTTCCCAGGTGAGTTCACCGCGCTTCACGGCCAGCAGTTCCTCGCGGCGCTCGCCCACATGCACGGGCACTCGGCCTTCGCGCAGGGCTCCCGCTCCGCTCATGAGGAGGCGGAGGAGGTGCATGGCGTGCTTCCAGCGCACCTGCCCCTGGTTGCGAAGGTCCTGCTCAATCTTTTTGAACTGGCTGAGGGCATACCCGTTGAAGGTCTGGAAGATCATCTGGGAGAGGAACTTTTCCCTGATCGCCAGCAGTTCCTGGGCGATGGGCGTGGCCTTTTCCACCAGAGGGGAATACAGACACTCGAGGATGTTGGGGTTGGCCTTCAGGGCCATGGTCAGGAACTTCTGCAGCTCCCAGTAACAGGCCTGCTGTTCGTTGTCCTCAAACTGTTCCGGTGCGCCATAAAGCGACCAGTGCAAATCTGCCGGGGCGAGGTAGATGCCGCGCAGATCCGTGTCTGAGGTCTCCGTCTCCAGACCATAGGCCCGCGAGCCGACGATGCAGCGGTAGATGACATGATCCTCCAGCGCGAAGTCCTGCAGGCTGTTGGAGGCGCCCTCCAGGCGATCTTTGAAAAGCTTCAGCACCTCCATCTCGGTCGGTTGCAGAGCGGCTTCAAAGCCATCGGGAAAACGCACGAGGTAACGCTGCTCCTCACCGCAGGGAGTACGTGTGACAATGCCCACGGCCCCACGCGGATGCACCAGGGCATGATTGCTGCCATGCACGCTGATGAGCGTGACCACCTGCGTACCGGCATGGATGTTTTGGGGCTGATGGGACATGAATAAACTTAGGCGGAAGAGACCGTCCAGTTCTCCACCTTCAGTCCAGGAATGCGAGTGAATTCACGGGTGTTGTTCGTTACCAGCACCGCTTTCAGGGCCATGGCATGGGCGGCAATGAGCTGGTCATTTTCACCAATGCTTTTCCCTTTGGACTCCAAGTGATGGCAGATGAAGCCATAAGCCTCCACACAACCTTCAATCGTCCAATCAAACGCCTGAAAGGCAGACATCGCCAGCCGGGTGGCGGCGGCCTCAGACTCATAGTCCAGACTATTGCGGGCACCAAACTCCAGCTCGGCCAGGGTGATGGCTGAACAACCCACCGTGTGCCCAGCCTTGGACTGTGCCCGGCAAGTAGAAAGAATATTCCTCGCCTGCTGCACACGCAGCCTCTGAGCCTCCGTCCTGGCGACTCTGATCTTGAGTCCTCGCATCATGTGAATGAGGATGTCTGTATCAAGCAGGTAGATCATCTTCAGTCAGACCATATGCGTTTCTGAGCCGGCTTTTTGCCACGCTTCTCTACGGCTTTCAGAAACTCATCCGAAAGCTGCTGGCAGCCTTCTTCCACACGATCCCAAGGATCGCGCTCGCTGATCAATATGCCTTCGGGAGTGTGGCAGATATAGACTTCCGGGCCTTTGACACGAAACTCCTTGGGCAGCCGCACAGCTTGGCTGCGCCCGTTTTGAAAAACTTTGGCGATGGCGGTCATGCTTGATCTATACCATCTGGTAGCACCAAATCAAGCCTCCGGTTGCACGCCATCACTTCACCTTGATCGGCTGGCGGGCAATCACCTGGTTTTCCTGAGTGGTGTAGCGCAGTTCGTAATCTCCGGCTTCCTCGGGGCCCTTGATCTCTACCGTGGCGGGGGCATCCAGCACGTAAGCGTAGTTCAAGTATTCGGACTCTGGCGCGCCGACTTTGGTGATGGTGACAAAGTCTCCCGTGCCTGCGGGGCCCGTCCAGGCGATGCTAAAGGCCGCATCCTTGGCGACTTCGGCAGGGCCTTTGACAGTGGCCTGCATGGCCGTGAGTTTGATGGGCCGGGCAAAAAGAACCTTGTTCTGCTGCTCATCCGTGATGCGGATCTCCATGTCGCCGACCTTGCGCGGGGCCAAAATTTTCAGAGGGTTTTCCCCACCATCCAGCCGCCGGTAGTCATTGTAGGCACCGGGTGAGTCACTTTTTTCCACGATGGAAATGTACAGATTTCCCACGGCCGGAGCTTTCCAGCCGATGGCGACCATGGACCCTGCCATGACCGTTTCAGGAGCTTCCAGCGCCAGCGTGGCGGCTTCAACCTTGAAGGCCTTCCGGGCAAAGGGGCGGATGCTGCCATCGTTGGAATAGCGCATCTCATAGTCACCAGGTTCCGCTGGGGCATTCATCTGCACGGTGTCGCTGCTGGCGATGGGGCGTGCGTAGATTCTATAGTCGCCATCTTCAGCGCCTGCCTTGACCCAGCCGATCCAGTCATTGCTCTGAACTGGCGCTTTGAACTTCACCGTCATCGGTGTGCTGGTGGTGACGGTGGCAGGCACCTCCAGCGTGATTTGCGGCACCTTGACCTCGAAGGGTTTGGATCGGCCACAGACGACGTTTTGCCCATCGGCTCCACGCTGGGTGAAACGGGCCTCATACATGCCTGGCAGATCCGGGGCGATCATGGCCATGGTGGCCTCTTTGCCGATGGCATCGCGGAGATTGGGCAGCGCGGAATCCGGCGCATCCACCGGAGCGATGATGATGAACTGATCTCCAACGCCATTGGCCCCGGAGAACATCAGCGCGAACTCCTGCAGCACAGTGATCTCCTCATTCGGGATCTCGATCGTCACCTTCGGCAATTCGGTGACATCCAGCACAAAGGTGTTATCTGCGGAACGCGCCACACCCAGGTCCGTGAATGTGCGCCCGGCAGGGGCGACATTCGCCGTGTAGATCCCGGGTGGCAGCTCGCCTGTCCAGGTGCCGGGCTCTTCGCCCTTGGTGAATTTGACCGGTGTTTTGTCCGTGCCTGTGAGGCTAATATCACCTTCGGGGAGAGGCTCGCCGTTCTTCATGACCCGCACGGTGACCTTCAGCTTTTCCACTTTCGGGGGTGCAGCGGGGATGGCGACGGTGGTGGCCGTGGCATTTTTGAGGGCCTCGGCCAGCTTCACCACGCTGTCCGCATTTTCAATCGGAGCCAAGGTGGCAAACCGGGCCGCCACCGCTTTCGGCAGGCCGATGCCGATGATGCGTACATCGGCGTCAATGCCGTCGGACTTCAGTTTGGCCAAAGCGGCGGTGACATCGCCTCCGCAGGATTCCTCGCCATCGGTAAAAACGATGACCTGTTTCTTGCCCGGTTTGGTGAAGTCATCGGCAGCTGCATTCAGGGAAATGGCCAGTGGCGTGGCCCCGATGGCGCGGGCTTCTTTGACCAGCTTCAGCATTTCGCCCCGCTGAAAACCTTCGATGGGCACGACCAGGGCGGTGTCCTCACAGGCCCCGGGCTCGCGATGAGACACTTTGGAACCGTAGAGGCGGAGGCCGATGTGCAGATCCTCCTTTTCAGGGGCCGTGGCGATGAATTCACTGAGCACCTGCTTGGCCGCATCGATTCGGTAGCGCCCATCGGCCAGCTTGTTCCACATGGAGCCAGAGCAGTCGAGGATGAGTTCGACGGAAACGGGCTCGGCCTGAAGGCTGAGAGTGGCCAGAGTGAAGCAGGCCAGGAGGGAAAGACGGCTCATAGGAATTCAGGGGATAATTACCTGTTTGGAAGCCTATGGTTACTCCACAACCCCATCTTTTGCCCTGTTCTGATCCTCTTTTGGTACTGAAGAACGTCATTCACCGCTTTTTTCCAAAATCAAAAAAAATTACTCTGGATGCTAAGGCGAAAGCAAAGTTATCTTGCCATAAATAAGGCTTTTCTTTAACTGTGCTAAAGAGAGCTGATTTCCATTCGGACCATGCTCTCACGACGCCCACCCAGACGAAAGACTTGCCGAAAAGCTGTCCTTCCGCTTTTTCTCCAGGCTGCCTCGGGGCTGCCTGAGAGAAAAAGGACGGCGGGCGGAGAGATCCAGCCTTGTCTCCAGGCCCCGTCTTTGCCGTTCAGCCTATGAACACGCCTGATACTTTTTCCCCTGAGGCTGCCTGCCCGGCCACCCAATGGAGCCTGATCCGGCTGGCGGTGGACGGTACGGAGGACCAGAGGAAGACAGCGCTGGAGATGCTATGCCGCATTTATTGGCTGCCGCTGTATGCCTTCCTGCGCAGTGCAGGCCGCAGCCACGAGATGGCGGAGGACATCGTTCAGGAGTTTTTCCTCCGCCTGCTGGATGGGCGGCTGCTCGCCAGCGCCACCCCGGAGCGGGGGCGTTTCCGCTCGCTCATCCTCACCGCGCTGAAAAATCTAGACCATGACCTGCGGCGAATGGAGCAGACGAGGAAGCGCGGCGGAGGCTGCGAGATGCTGTCGCTCGACATGTCCGGAGCACAGGATTTCTGGCAGAACCAGCAGGCCAGCGAGGCCACGCCCGACCAGGCCTTTGACCGCGCCTGGGCGATGACCCTGATCGACCGCGCTGCCCATCGGCTGAAGCAGCAATTTACCCTGGAGGGGAAGGAGGCCCTCTTCGCCGAGTTGTATCCCCGCATCCTGGGGGAGGAGGCCGAAGACGGACTGGCGGCCGTGGCGAACCGGCTGGGCATGAGCGCCGCCGCCGTCAAAGTGGCCGCCTTCCGAATCCGCCGCCATTACGCCGAAATGCTGCAGGAGGAGGTGCGCCGCACCGTCATTACTGCGGAGGAGGCCAAGCAAGAGTTGCTGCACCTGAGAACAGCGTTTTGCTGAGTTGTATTTGCAAATAACTTGCGCTTAATAAAAGTGCAAGTTATTTGCCTTATGATCACCTCCCCTCCTTCTCGTCTCCCTGTCACCGTTCTCTCGGGTTTTCTCGGGGCCGGCAAGACCACGTTGCTGAACCACATCCTGCGCAACCGTGCGGGCCAGAAGGTGGCCGTGATCGTCAATGACATGAGCGAGGTGAATGTGGACGCCCTGCTCATCCAATCTGGCGACGCCCAACTGAGCCGCACCGAGGAAAAAATGGTGGAGATGAGCAACGGCTGCATCTGCTGCACGCTGCGGGAGGACCTGATGCTGGAAGTGGGCAAACTGGCGAGAGAAGGCCGGTTCGATGCCCTGGTGATCGAATCCACCGGCGTGTCTGAGCCGATGCCCGTGGCGGAGACCTTCACCTTCGAGGATGAAAGCGGCCATTCCCTTTCCGACCTCGCGCAACTGGACACCTTGGTCACCGTGGTGGATGCAAGGAACTTCCTGAACGACTACCACAGCACGGAGGACCTACAGGATCGGGGCCAGGGAATGAGCGAGGAGGATGGGCGCACCCTCGCCCACCTGCTGACGGACCAGATCGAGTTCGCCAATGTCATCCTCATCAACAAGACCGACTGTGTGGAGCCAGAGATTGTGGAGGAGATCCGGGGCATTGTTTATGCCCTCAACCCCAAAGCCAAGGTCCACCTGACCCGGAACTCCGAAGTGCCGCTGGAACAAGTGCTGCACACAGGCCTCTTTGACATGCAGGAAGCGGAGCAAAGCCAGGGCTGGTTGGACTCCCTCCAAGGCCACACGCCAGAGACGGAGGAGTATGGCATCAGCAGCTTTGTTTTCCGCGCCCACCGCCCCTTTCACCCGCAGCGTTTTCATGACCATCTCAAAACCTCCTGGGAAGGGGTGGTGCGTGCGAAAGGCCTGTTCTGGCTGGCCACACGGATGGAGCTGGCGGGCTTTGTTTCCCAGGCAGGGGTGCTGAGAGATACGCGGGCTCTGGGCTTTTTCTGGTCGGCGGTCGATAAGAGTGAGTGGCCCACAGACAAGGCCAGCCTATCGGAAATCCAGGCCAACAGCCGCGAACCCTACGGCGACCGCCGCCAGGAGATCGTGATCATCGGTCGGCACATGGATCAGAAATCCTTGGCGTCTGGATTGGAGGCCTGCCTGCTGACCGAAGAGGAGTACGAAGCTGGCCCGGCCTCCTGGCAATCCCTTCCTGACCCCTTTCCCCAATGGATGCCCGGCCAGGAGGAAAGCCCGTGAGCCGCGTCCCTCTCGTCCTCATCACAGGCTTCCTGGGGGCTGGAAAAACGACTTTCCTGCGGGCCCTGATGACGGCCCTCCAGGCACGCCGAACCGGCTTCAGCGTGGTGGTGAATGATTTCGAGAATGCCGAGGTGGATGCCACGCGGCTGCGTTCCTGTAAGGCGACCGTCCAGGCCATCAATGGCTCCTGCGTCTGCTGCTCCTCGCTCCATGAATTCATGGCGGTGCTGGGTGACATCGAAGTCCCGCGGGGTGGCGTTTTGCTGGTGGAGGTCAACGGAGCCTCCGATGTGATGTCGCTCATCGCCGCGATCACCGCCCGCCATGAATGCCGCCGCTTCACCTCCCCGCTTCAGGTGACCGTGGCCGACGCCCAGCGCTGGCAGAAGCGCGGCCCGCAGGATGAACTGGAACGTGAGCAGGTGCAGACGGCCACGCACAGCGTGATCACCCATGTCGAAGAGGTGAACGAGGAGCGGCTGGCACAGGTGCGGGCGGCGGTGAAGGAGCTGAGCCCACGCGCGGTGGAGTGCAGCGCAGAAAACCTGGCGGACTACCTTCGGCTGGTCGCTGCCACGGCCCGTTTAGGTAGGCAGGATGAGCCACAACAGACACCCCTGCTACAGCCAGCCATTCACCACCACCATCATGACGGAGAAAGAGCCTTCACCTCCATGCGAGTGGACCTCCCCTTTGTGGTGAAACGTGCCGACCTGGAGCAGGTGCTGCTGGAGCTGCCCGAGGAAGTCGTGCGGGTCAAAGGGCTCTGCCGCCTCGCCGAGATTCCCACCGTGCCACTGTCATTCCAGCACGTACGCCCGCAGGCGGAGACGTGGTTTTTGCCCCTGCTGGGCACCCAGGGCATCGTGCCCACGGGCGTCATCATTGGCGTCGGTCTGCCTGCCGAAGAGATCTCGGCCCAGTTTCTGCGTCTGCCTGCGGCGGATCTTTTGCCGGATTACCAGCCCTGAGGGAACCGCAGCCCGGGACTTGCCAGAGGCGGAGGAATGGCTGAAAAACAGTCGTCATGAGTGAATCCCGCCCCAGCGATTCCCCCCATCCTGAAAACCGCAAACCCGCACGCCAACGCCCCGCACGACCTGAAGGCTCTGTGCCCGAGTCCGCGAGCCGGGCCATCCCGAGCGCAAGGGCGCTGGAGCGCCTCATCCAAGGCCAGGAGAAGCCTGACCTGAAGCAGATCCAAACCGTGGTGGGCAAGCTGCAAACGGTGATTGCCGACTACCTCGACAGCGGCAAGCCCCTGCAAATCGCCCTTTCCGCCTTTGAGGTTCTCAGCGCCCTGGAGGCCGCCATCCAGGAAGCCGACGGGCGGCCCAGCCCCTGGCCGGACGGGGCCGATGCCCGCACTTTCTTCATCCACGGGCTATACGACGAGATCATCCAGCAGCCCAGCAACATCTTCGAGACCCGGCTGTTCCCGGATGGCAGTGAACGTTATGTGCCGGTGAGCCGGGCCACCTGGAAAGCCTGCCTGCAGCGCCTGCACGAGCAGATCATCGCCAGCGGCACGAAACTCGGGCAGCGCAAGAAGCGCGGGGAATGAGTGGCTGGGGAAGGCGGGGAGTGTGTTCGATTGGGACCACAACGGAGGGCCGCCTTGCTGCAGCGCGGGGTCAGACCTTCTTGCCCTTAGCCACGCAAGAGCCAGGATTCTATTCGCGGCCCAGCATGTCCATGAGTTGCTCAAATCTCCGCTGCCTAGTTTCGGGTTTCTTCGCCGTCGCCAGTCGATAAGCGATGGAGTACCGGCTGGATTTGTTCAGCGTTTCAAAAAACTGCTTGGCCTTGGGCTTGCTCTCCAGCGCCGCGAGGAAATCCGCTGGCACCTTCATTTCACTGGCGGGGTGATAGGCGCTTTCCCAGCGTCCGTCCGCCTTTGCGGCGCGGACATGCACCTGTCCCGGCTCCTTCATTCGATCCTCAAGGATCAGGCGCTCCACGTGCTCGGTATTCTTCTTCGACCAGCCGCTTCTCGCTTTTCTTGGAGTGATCCGCTGGAGATAGGCCTGCTCCTCGAGTGGCTTCCTGATGCCGTCAATTCAGCCCCAGCACAGCGCCTCGATCACGACCTCGTTCCAATCCACGCTCGGAACTCCGGTGTCCTTTTTGAATATCTTGACCCAGAGCTCACTTTCGGTGGCATGGTTCTTTTTGAGCCACTGACCCAGATGGGCGGGTGATGCAAAGGTCATTGTTTTGGCTGGATCGGGTG
>DMMK01000390.1 GCA_003453085.1 Verrucomicrobiales bacterium | reverse complement strand
ATCATATCCCGAATCCACAAAGGAGCGATGGCCGCCACCGTATTTATACGGCAACCCGGCAATGCGATTGCCCGCACTGATCGCCCGCATCACGGGCGCTGGCAGACCTGCCGGCGGCACAGCTTTGCCACCCACGACGACCGCCGTCTTGCCCCGGCTATACTCATAATCCCAGACCTTTTTCTGCGAAGAACAACTGCTGAGACAGAGGGCAAGGAAGATCAAAAATAAGGGCCAAAAACGGACGGGCATCTGCGAAACTAAACGGCCTTTTCAAACTGGCAAGGCCCGCCCACCTTTACACAGCCCCCGTTAAAACTCCCATGAGGCCGTCCTCATCGCCCACACACAGCCGCTTCCCTTGTGCCATGGCCACTCCTCGTTATCCTGGAGCCGATGCGCATTTCGGAGATTTTTTATTCAGTTCAGGGGGAAGGCTCGCTCACGGGCGTGCCATCGGTGTTTGTGCGAACCTCTGGCTGCAACCTGCGCTGCACCTGGTGCGACACACCTTATGCCTCATGGACGCCGGAAGGCCCCGAAATGAGCCTGGATGCCATCCTGGCGGAAGTGATGCGCCACCCCACCCGCCATGTCGTGGTCACCGGAGGAGAGCCGATGGTGGCCAAGGGCATCCACGAATTCCTTCTCCAACTGCGTGACGCAGGTAAACACATCACCATCGAAACCGCCGGCACTGTCCTCCCCTCTCCGGTCACCGTGGACCTAGCCTCCCTCAGCCCCAAGCTGGCCAATTCCGTCCCCAGCATCGAAAAAGCCGGGGCTGCGTGGGCTGCCCGCCATGATCAGACCCGCCTCCAGCCCACAGTCCTGCGGGCCTGGCTGGAGCAGTCCCAGGATTTCCAGCTCAAATTCGTCATCTCTGATGAAGCAGATCTGCGGGAGGCCCAGCAGGTTATCACTACCATCGGCATCCCTGTGCCTCCGGAAAAGATCCTCCTCATGCCTGAAGGCACCAGCATGGAGACCATGCGTACCCGATACGATCTCCTGGTCAAAGCCTGCCTGACCCACGGCTACCGCCTCAGCCCCCGGCTGCACATTGAGCTCTTCGGCAACACCCGAGGGACCTGACGCGCCCATCATTTCACCAAACGTAAAAACCCCGATCCGGCGAATGCACGCCAGGCCGGGGTTTCATGGGGGATTTAAAAGCGATCCAGACCGCGATTAGCGGCGCTGATAATACTGCTGATAAACGCTGTCGTTCAGCTTCAGCTTGGCGCGGATGCTGTCCAGACCGGCATTGTCAGCCTCGATCTGGTAGTTCACGAAATAGCCGCTCTCGACGTGGCGAGGATTGAAGGGGAACTTGCGTTTGCCGAGCTTGTCGATCTGCTCAAGCTTCACGCCGGACTTCTCCATCTCACGGCCGATGCCGCTGACGAGTTCTTCGACGGATTCTTCCTTGCCCTTCATGTCGAGGACGATCATGGCTTCGTATTTGCGCTTCATCGGTGGTGTATTCTGTTGAGGTTTAAGGTTGTTCTTCTTTGCGGTTGAAATAGTTCATCGCGGTCTCCAGCCCGGACTGGCAGGCAAGGCGGACGGCATCTGTAGCACGCTGAATCATGATGGCGAGTTCTGTCCGCTCGTCTTCACGAAATTTTCCCAGCACATGCCCCACGAGACGTTCACCAGCAGGGCGGCCCGAAGGAGTCGCAATGCCTAACTTCAAGCGAGGAAAGGCATCTGACCCCAGGGAGCGGATCATTGACTTGAGCCCATTGTGACCTCCGGCGGAGCCAGCCAGGCGCATTCTCATGCGGCCCAGCGGGAGATCCACATCATCGTAGATCACAAGGAGTTCTTGAACGGGCACTTTGTAAAACTGGCTCACCAGTTGCACACAGCGACCGCTGTCATTCATGAAGGTCGAAGGCTTCAGCAGGAGGGCACCAGGAATTTTGGCCACCCAACCATGCCAGCGTTTTTCCTCCGTGAAGGAGACTCCCGAGAGCCTCGCTAACTCATCCACCGCCATAAAGCCGATGTTGTGACGAGTGTCGCGGTAATCAATCCCGGGATTGCCGAGTCCGATGATGAGCCTGGGTTTCAGGCCGCCAGCGGCGCGGGGAACTGTTTCATCACCGGGCACCGTAGGCGGCTGGAGTCAGACTCCGGACAGGGGTTACTTCTTGGCAGCTTTGGCAGCAGGAGCTGCGGCCTTGGCGGCTGGAGCGGCTTTGCCCTTGGCAGCAGGAGCAGCAGCGGCTGGAGCTTCAGGCTCCACCTTTGGCTCTTCGCACATGATGACGACCACATCGTCAGCCAGCTTGGCGCGGACGCCTTCTGGAAGCTTGATGTCGCCCACGTGGATGGCTTTGCCGACCTGGAGGTCAGAAATGTCCACCACGATGCCTTCGGGAAGGTCCTTCGGAAGGCAGCGCACTTCGAGATTGTGGTGGATGGCTTCGATGAGGCCACCAGCCTTGGCGCCTGGGGATTCGCCGGTGAGGTTCAGAGGAACTTCAGCGTGAATTTCTTCGTCCATGGCGATCGCGTGGAAGTCCACGTGAAGGATGCCGCCGCGAAGGTGGTCATGCTGCACTTCCTGGACGAGGGCCAGTTGCTCAGCAGAATCAATTTTCAGGCTCACCAGGATGTTGTCAGAAGCGCTGCTTTCAAGAAGCTTCGTGAAGGTCTTGGCATCCACCTGCACATTGGCAGGAGGGGTCTTGCGGCCATAGACCACCGCTGGGATGGAACCGGCCTTGCGCAGGCGGTTGACGGCAGCAGTGCCTTCACTGCTGCGGGGTTGTGCGATGATGTCGAGGATTTTGGCCATGTCCGTGAGTTCTTCTGAACAGTATGTTAGAGGGGAAAAGGGCCGCGAGGATACACGGCCATTTTCAGATGTCAAAGAGAGATGTGACGGACTCGTTGTCGTGAATGCGCCGGATGGCCTGCGCGAGCAGGGGGGCAATGTCCAAAGTCGTCACTTTTTCACCCTGCGCCTGCGGGGTGGAATTGGTGGAAAAGAGCTCCAAAATCGGGGATTTGGAAATGCGGCTGTGGCCTTTTTCCCCCAGCACAGCGTGGGAAACACCTGCGTAGATGGCTTTGGCACCGTGCTTCAGCAGCAGCTCGGCGGCAGCCGTCAAAGTCCCGGCGGTTTCCGTGAGGTCATCTACCAGCAGCACATTTTTACCATTCACATCGCCGATCACGTTGAGCGCCTCAACTTCTTCGGCACTCACGCGATTTTTTGCCACAATGGCCATCGGGGCCTTCAGGGCCTTGGCATAGGCATGAGTCATTTTGATGCCGCCGACATCGGGCGAGACGACCACAAGGTCCTCAATCTGGCGCTCTTTGATGGCTTTCATCAGCACCGGCCCGGCATAGAGATGATCCACCGGGATATCAAAGAAACCCTGAATCTGACCGGCGTGGAGATCCACCGTCAGCACGCGGTTCACACCACTGGCCACTAGGAGGTTGGCCACCAGCTTCGCTGTGATGGGCACACGCGGGCGGTCTTTGCGATCCTGACGGGCATAGCCAAAAAACGGCAGCACAGCGGTGATGCGGTGTGCGCTGGCACGGCGCACGGCATCCACCATGATGAGCAGTTCCATCAGGTTCTGGTTCGTCGGCGGGCAAGTAGGCTGGACAATGAAGAGATCGCTGCCACGAATGTTTTCGTGGATCTGCACAAAGGTTTCACCATCTGGGAAGGTGGTGAGGGTGGCCTCGCAAAGCTTGGTGCCCAAATTTTCACAAATCAGGCGCGCGAGTTCGGGGTGCGCTGACCCACTTAAAATCTTCAAGTTGTCCGTCATCGGGCGGAACTAGACGCGCTCGCCATGGAAATCAACTGCCGTTCAAAAGTACATGCGTCCGAATGACAGGTTCCATAGAGGAAGCATTCATGATTGCCTCTGCGTTTGCATCCCCTTCCCGCCTCTCTAGCTATCCTTATCTCCATGTCTGGTATTTTGACCGAACTTCTCATTCTTTTAGGTCTGCTCCTGCTCAATGGCGTCTTTGCCATGGCCGAGACCGCTCTCATCTCTGCGCGACGCACGCGGCTGGAAATGATGGCACAGGAAGGGCAAAAGAGCGCGGTCCGGGCCCTGGAGTTGCAGGCAGATCCGGGGATCTTTCTTTCCACCGTGCAGGTGGGCATCACCCTGGTGGGCATCATCGCCGGTGCGGCCAGTGGTGCAGGATTGGCACGGGAGCTGGAGCCCGCTTTAACCGCCATCCCCTGGCTGGGCCAGTGGGCACCCACGATCAGCATGGTCATCGTCGTCTCCATCATCACCTTCCTCAGCGTGGTGGTGGGGGAGCTGCTGCCCAAGCGCCTCGCTATCCATGCGCCCGAACGCTGGGCAGCCGCGCTGGCAGGGCCCATGACCCGCCTTTCGGCCCTCGCCTCGCCGATCGTCCGCCTGCTGGATTTTTCCAGTGATGCCCTCGTGCGGCTTTTTGGCGTCAAGCCGGGCGCGGAGGAAGTGATGTCTGAGGAAGAAGTGCGCGCCTCCATCATCCAAGGCCACCGAACAGGAGCCCTGAAAAGCCACGAAAAAGACATGCTGGAAAGCGTGCTGGAACTGGATGAACTGACCGCAGCCGACCTGATGACCCCAAAGCCGCAGATCGTCTGGATCAATCTGGCCGACAGTCCTGAAGAAAACCGTCGGCGCATGATCGAAAGCGGCCACTCTTATTTCCCCGTCTATCAGGGCACCCGCGATGACGTGCTAGGCATGATCTCTGTGAAAGCCCTCTGGAAGGCAGGAGAAAAACTCACGGCCAGTGATCTGCAATCCCTCCTCGTCACACCGCTCTTTGTACCGGAATCCATGCCCGCCGCACGGATCATTGAGCAGTTCCGCAAAAACAACCGCCACCAAGCCCTCGTGATTGATGAATTCGGGGCTATGCAGGGCCTCATCACCCTCAATGACATGATGGAGGCCATCCTCGGCACCATGCCCAATGAACCCACGCCCAATGCCCCCGGAGGGCGGCAGCTCGATGACGGATCATGGCTGGTGGACGGGCAGATGGAAATGGAAGAGGCGGCCCAGCTCACGGGTCTCCCCCTCCCCGCCTCTTTTGATGACGATGACTACCGCACGGTGGCTGGTTTTGTGATGCATATCCTGGGGCACGTCCCGGCCGAGGGTGAATCCTTCGACTGGCAGGGACGCAAGATCGAGGTCGCCGACATGGACCGCCAGCGCATTGACAAAGTGCGCATCTGCCCACCCGCAGCAAAGCGGCTGTGATCGTTTGGGAGTGCTGATTTTCATGCGTATAAAACAGGATCGGCACACGGATCGCTGATTTGCCATGTGTTACAGATTTGACACATTCCATCGGCTCTGCTCAATCTTGAGAGACCCGTTCATCGCAACGGCCTCCCGACTCTACCCATGATCTCCCTGCAGAAGCTTTTTGGCAAAAACGACATCTTCTACGACCTGCTGGAAGCCAGCGCCGCAGAGGCCCTGCACAGCGTCCAGGCCTTGGGGAAACTCCTCACCCAGCCCGTCGCCACCCAGAACCTGGATGAGCTGATCCTCACCCGCCGGAAAGACAAAAAGATCACCGAGCAGATCAACGAAGAACTCTGCCGCACGTTTGTCACCGAGCTGGAGCGCGAAGACATCGAAGCCCTCTCCAACGTCCTCTACAAGATCCCCAAGACCGTCGAGAAAATCGCCGAACGCGTCATCATCACGGGTGGGCGTTTGCAGGATGTGGATTTCAGCCGCCACCTTCAGATGATGGAAGAAGCCACCATCACGGTGCTGAACATCGTCAAAGAACTGCGCAAAAAGCTGCATTTGGAGCGCGTGAAGGACATGAACGCCAAGCTGCAGCACATCGAAGGCGAGGCCGACAAACTCATGATGGGCCTCCTGAAGGAACTCTACGCCGGCCACCGCGACCCCATCCAGACCATCATGCTCAAGGATCTCTATGAGCTCATGGAAAAGGTGTACGACCGCTGCCGCGACGCCGGCAATGTGGTGTCCCACATCGTGCTGAAGTATTCCTGATCCGCCCCCGCGCATGACTTCCGCTCTCATCCTGCTCCTGGTGGTGCTGCTGGTGGTGCTGGCCTTTGAATACATCAACGGCTTTCACGACACCGCCAATGCCATCGCCACCGTGGTCTCCACCAAGGTGCTCACGCCCCGCCAGGCTCTCGCCCTGGCAGCCACGGCCAACTTGATCGGTGCGTTTTGGGGAACCGCCGTCGCCAAGACCATCGGCGCTGGGCTGGTGGATATCGCGCACGTCACCACCATGACCATCCTCTGCGCCATGCTCGGGGGCATCATCTGGAATCTGGTCACTTGGTATTTCGGCCTTCCCAGCAGCAGCAGCCACGCCCTCATCGGAGGTCTCTGCGGTGCCACCCTGGCCTCAGCCAATGGAAACTGGCATGTGCTCATTTGGTCCAAGGCCAAGGTCAATGCCGAAACAGGCGCGGTGACCATGGACGGTCTTTTTCACAAGGTGATCATCCCCATGATCACCTCCCCCATCCTGGGATTTGTGGGGGGCTTCCTGGTCATGGGTCTGCTCTTCGCCCTCATCCGCAACTGGCGTCCTCACACCATCAACACCGTCTTTGCCAAGCTCCAAATTGCCTCCGCCGCAGGCATGGGTTTCGGCCATGGATTTGCCGATGCGCAAAAGACCATGGGCATCATCGCTCTGACTCTTTTCACCGCGACATCTGCGGGTACCTTGGACAATGTGCCTAGCTTTCTGAACTTCCTCCACACCCCCAAATTTGAAGTCGCAAGCTGGGTCAAAATTACCTGTGCTATGGTCATGGCAGCAGGCACCTGGGCAGGCGGTTGGCGCATCATCAAGACCCTCGGTCACAAGATGGTCAAAATGAAGCCCGTCCACGGCTTCGCGGCTGAAACCACCGCCGCATCCCTCCTGGTCGTCACAGGTCTCATGGGCATGCCCGTTTCCACCACCCACTCCATCACCACCTCCATCATGGGTGTGGGCGCAGCCAAACGCTGGAACTCCATCCGCTGGAGCCTCGTCGAGCGCATCGTCTGGGCCTGGGTTCTGACCATCCCCGTCACTTCCGCCCTATCTTACGTCATCTACAAGGTGCTGACGTAGGGTGAGAAACGACTTGGTCGCCGCAGCAGCGTTTGGTCAAAATCCATCATACCAGACGCACCAACGACGGTGTTCCTGATCCGTGATCAGATAAAGGGGGCCAAAAGGCTCCTGAGTTGCCTCTTTAGCGGCATCCCAGCACCAGAATTCCACAGGCAGCCACTTGGGGGAATCATCCACACGCACAAGCCGCCAAGGGAACCCTTGAGAGACGATGTCCCATTGTAAATCCTCTTCATGGATGCGCGGCCAGTCCCCACGCTGAAGGAATTGATCAAAGGCTGAAGGCTCACTCTCGAAAAACCAAAAGTGCTTGGAGTCGGCGAGAAAAAACGTGTGCCCGCTCGCCAAAAGACGAGCGTTGGCAGGCCAGTTCCTGCCCGTGCTTTTTTCAAACAGCGTCGGTTGAAGTGAAGGCATCGTGAACATGAAAACTAGCCACAGGCACCAGCCGATCATGAACCAGCACGGTAGGCCCATCCACAGCCAGCCCATTCTGAGACTTCCCTTCCCGGGCCGACTGCGCAGCCAGGCATACCAAGGGAATATCC
>DMMK01000751.1 GCA_003453085.1 Verrucomicrobiales bacterium | reverse complement strand
GCCCGTGAGATGCCGGAGGTGCCAGCCCGTGATGTTCATCGGCTTTGTCCCAGAATTGTGTACCTCGATCCAGTCCGGCGTGTTGCCCTGCGCATCCTTCAGCGTCGTGCGGTTTTTTGCCTGAATCTCTGTGATCCTCAGTGGCGGAGTTTCGGCGCGCGGCATCCAAGCTTCAAAATCAAAGGCGCTGCCATCATCCCATCTCACACGGCCGGTTTCCGGCTCCACCTTGCCACCTGTCCACACTGGAGAGTTCACCCCCATTTCCCGCAACTTTTTGGTTACCTCATCCACTTCCTTCTGGGAGTGAAAACTGGCCATTTCCACTCCCTGCGTCACCTTGATTCGCCGCCGCGCCTCCTCCCAGCTTAACTTCAGCCGTACCAGCGAAAACTGATCGTTCAGGCTCACCACCGTCGGACCATGCTCGCTGTCCACATAGGTTGCATTGACGGGCTGCGGCTTCAGCAGCAGCTCGTTGTTCAAAGCATCCAGAAGATAAATAAATCCCGCCCCTACAATCACCGAGGTCATCATGGAAACCATGGGCCGTTTCGCGATGGCCCGGTGCATCGCGGACCTCTCCATTTGCTCGGTGACCTTGGCGATGGCCTGCCGCATGTCGCTGGCGCGCTGGTAGCGGTCCGCCGGGCGTTCCCGCAACGCCCGCGTCACCACTTTGTCCAAAACGGCTGGGGCCTCTGACTTTTTTGAGGGCGGCTCAAAAACGCCCACCGGCAGGTGCCCCGTCAGCAGTTCATAAAGAGTCACCCCCACGCTGAAGATGTCCGCCCGATGGTCCAGGTCCGCTGCAGCGCGGCGCTGTTCCGGCGCGGCATATCCCGGCGTGCCCATCACCATGCCAGACCGGCTCTGCGTCGTCGCATGCTGGGAGGATGCAGCCAGTTTAGCCAGGCCAAAGTCCGCCACCCTCGCCCGGCCCCACACATCCAGCAGGATGTTCGTCGGCTTGATGTCACGGTGGATCACCCCATGATCATGGGCAAACTGCAGCGCCTCACACACCTGCGTAATGACTTCCAGCACCTTACTCAAAGGCATCTGACCCTGCTTCATCACGTCCAGCAGCGAGGTCCCCTCCACATACTCCATGACGATGAAGAGATGCCCCGAGGCATTGCGCCCAAAGTCATACACCGCCACGATGTGAGGATGCTGTAGGCGGGCCAAAAGACGGGCCTCCTGATGGAAGCGGTCCACAAAAGCCATGTCCTGCCCCATCTCCGGCGGCAGGATCTTGATGGCCACCCGCCGTTCTAGAGACTTTTGCGTGGCTGCATACACCGCCCCCATACCACCCCGGTCAATGAACTGGAAATCATGGTAGCCGGGAAACAGCGGTTCCAGTTCCTCCGCCATGGGCGGCTCCCAATCCGTCGCCTGCCCGCCCAAAACTCCGTCCAGCAGTCCTAACGGATCCAGTCCGTTCAACTTGGCTGTAGGCTTTTTGTGATCAGGCGCACTTCCCATGATGCAGTTAAATGTGGATTTTAGATGATTGTTTTTTTAGAAAAACCAGCGCCCCCGTCTAGGACCCCAGATTGTCAAAAAGCGTGGACAACGGCGTTATTAGCCACATAACCAAGCCTTTGTGACGGATATTTCTTCGGAAGTTGCAGCACGTGGGTTGCCAAATGCGGCTTTCACAGGAAATTCATCTTCCCCCCTCTGCATATGAATTCACACACACATCATGGAGGTTTTCCCGCGACCCGGTGGAGCGTCGTTTTAGCCCTGCGTGACGTGGATGATTCTCGCCGTGGACGGCTGGCCCTGGATGAACTCTGCCAGATCTACTGGCGCCCCATTTATTCATATGCCCGTTATCAGGGCCTCCCCCCGGCTGATGCCGAAGATCTGACCCAGAGCTTTTTCAGCTTCGCTCTTGAGAAGGATCTCTTCTCCATGGCCGACTCATCCATGGGGAAAATGCGCAACTACCTGCTCACCGCCTTCAGTCGCCACATCAAGCACTGGCAGCGGCAAGCCAATGCCCAAAAACGCGGCGGCGGGCGCGAAATCGTATCCATCGAAGCTTCCCAGGCCGAGGACGAAATCACCATTGATCCGGCAGACCACCGCACCCCAGAATCCATCTACCAGCGTCTCTGCGCCCTGCGCATCATTGAAGCCGCCGTGGATCAGCTGGCCAAAGAGCAGGCCGCTGCCGGTAAGGAAGAGCACTTCCGCCTCCTCCGCAGCCGGCTGGACCCTTCCCAAGCAGGCTCCGGCAATGATGCCGAGATGGCCGCCCAGCTCGGCATCAGCCATGATGCCGTGCGCCAGTCCATCTCCAGGCTGCGCAAGCGCTTCCGCGAAATCATGAGGGACCTCGTCGCCGCCACCCTTGCCGATCCCACGGACGAATCCGTGCAGGAAGAACTCGCCGCCCTGCGCAATGCGCTGGTGGGCTGAGATTTGCCAGCCCGGGTGACAGCCCGCAGAGCCTTCTAAAAAACCTCCGTCCCGCAAAGGCGCGAGGGCCATATCGTGTGAGCGGATCGCGACGGCCGCACTTTCGAAAAAAAATCTGTCACACCCTAAAACAGAAAGGATAACCACTGCCAGCAGAAGGCCCCCGTGCCCGCAAGCTAACCCAAACACAACAAACACCATCGCAATACTATGAGCCCAGTCGCAATCACAATGGCAGGAGTCAACATCCTCCGCTTCACCATGCCGCTTGCCCAGGCAGGCACAGAAGAATCTCTCGCCGGCAGCATGAGCGGCGTCGTCAGCATCCTCAACATGGTTGGTCTGGTTCTCGCCTTCGGCGGCCTGCTTTTCTCCGCCGTCATGTTCATGATGGGCCAGACTGAGCGTGTGCTTTACGGCCTGGTGGGTGCCGGCATCGGCGGCCTTTCCTTCATCATTGTGAAGGTCATGTTCAATGCTTCCGGCGGCGGCGAAAACATCGAAAACGTCAATATGGGCGGCACCCCTTAGTCGTTGGACGATTCTCTCCTCCCGAACTCCTTGGGTAAGCGGCTCTCGCTTACCCAAGGGGATCTCTGGCACAACCGCCCACTGTCATGGAACAGCAGTCCGTACGGCTTCACGAAACCAACGAAGGCCGCGAAACCCAGCAGGGCATCGCCGGCTTCGAAGGTCTCAACGCCCTTTTCTTCATGCTCGCCCTCGGGCTGTCCATGCTCATCTTTCGCAAATTCGCGGGTGACGCCAATCCGAACATGCTGTTGGCCATCGTCTTTGCCTCCATTCCCCTCATTGTCGTCTCGGCCTACTGCTTCGGCCTGAAGCAGGGCAAGCCCCCCTCCTACGACGTGGAACTGTTTGAGTGGCTCATTATCAAGGCTGCCAAAGCACCCTACTTCGCCCCCAACAAGGTGGAGCCCATCGCCCTGCCATGGGTGGATGATCCCACCAAAGACCCACCTATTTAATCCTCCCGGATGGCGAAGTTCATCAATTCCTACCTCGACGAGGATCTCATCATCTATCGGGGCCTCCAGCGTGGCGGTGCCATCGGCACGGGGGATTAAATCGAACTGACGGGCA
>DMMK01000184.1 GCA_003453085.1 Verrucomicrobiales bacterium | reverse complement strand
CGACCGCGCAAGGCACGCTCATAACCACGCAAGGCTTTTAGATAAGCTGGGAACATCTGGCTGGCTGCAAAGTCTAGGTACCGCCGCCGATGTTCCGCACTACCGCGCAGCAGATTCATGTCCCGATGATCCATCCAGACGACCAGCCCACTCTGGGTGAGGTATTCCGCTGTTTTGCCACAGATGGCGCCTTCGATGGCCAGACGGCGAGCTGTGGCCGATTGGGCGCAACGAAGTTGTTTGTCCTTCAGCGTGCCTTCAATCAACATCGTCTTGGCTCCCAGGCGGATGACCTCGGCGCGGTTGCTGGTGCGGGGGGATTGCAGGCGTAAAAGCACGCAAGCGGCCTCCATGAGGGAAGTCTTTCCCTGCGCGTTGCGACCGACAAAAACCGTCATCTCCGGATGCAGCGTGACGCGGCATTCTTCAAAGCAACGGAAGTCTCGAAGCAGCAGATCTGTGAGCATGGGCACCTCTCACACAACGCCCAGGGGCTGAATTTCGGTTGAATTCATTGAGCAGGGGGCCATGTGTCCGGCCCTTCTAATGGCCTCCTTCCGCACCGTCAAAGGCTTTCGCGACTTCTTCCCCGAGGAGTGCGCGTTGCGCAATTATATCTTCGACACCTGGCGCTCTGTCGCGCGCCGCTATGGTTTTGTCGAATACGAAGCTCCCGTCGTGGAGTCCACCGACCTATACCGCAAAAAGAGCGGGGACGAGATCACCAGCCAGCTTTTCTGCTTTTCAGACAAGGCTGAGCGTGAAATCTCCCTGCGCCCGGAGGTCACCCCTTCCCTGGCCCGCATGGCAACGACCCGTCATCGCGACTATAAGAAGCCGATGAAGTGGTTCCAAATCGGCTCTTGCTTCCGCTATGAAGAGCCGCAGGAAGGTCGTACTCGTGAGTTCATCCAGTTCAACGCCGACATTCTCGGGGATGCCAGCCAGGGCACGGATGCGGAACTCGTCGCCCTTTCCATTGATGTGATGCTGGCCTTTGGCATCCAGGCCGAAGACTTCGTCATCCGTCTGAGCAATCGCCAGATCTGGACCGATTTCCTGGCGGACAAAAACATCGCCTTGGAGCACACCTCCGCCTTTCTTCAGATCATTGACAAAATCGAACGAGCCAAGCCTGAAGACACCACCAAAAAGCTGGAGGCCATCGGCCTAACTTTGGATGAAGTCAGATCCTTCATGACCGGGACGGACGGGGATCACCCGGCTTTTGCCGCGCTGAAGGCCGATCTCAGCGCACGCGGCCTGTGGTCCTATGTGAAGATTGACGCCAGCATCGTGCGCGGCCTCGCCTACTACACTGGTACCGTATTTGAAGTCTTCGATCTCAAGCATGGCCTGCGTGCGGTGGCCGGTGGTGGACGTTATGACAAGCTCTGTTCCTTGATGAGCGATGGCAGTGTGGACATGCCTGCGGCAGGTTTTGCCATGGGTGATGTGGTGCTGGGCATCTTGCTTTCCAAAACTCCTGGTGCCCAGTTTGGCATCACGGAATACCTCAACGCCCAGCAAGGTGTGGAGGCTTATGTTGTCATCGCCGATGAAGCTCAACGCGCACCGGCTCTGGCCACTGTGCAGGCCCTGCGCAGCGCAGGCGTACGGGTGGATTACAGCTTCAGCGCTCAGAAAGTGGGCAAGCAGTTCCAGGCGGCTGAAAATCAGAAGGCCCGTCTGGCCGTGGTCTTCGGTGCTGAGTATCCCCAAGTGGCCATCAAAAACCTCGTCAGCCGTAGCCAGGAACTGGTGGCGGTGGAGCATCTGGTGAGCCTCGTCACCGAAGAACTGAAGAAGCCCATCACAGGCAAGCTGATTGCCTGATAGATCAAACACGGAAAACCACAAAACACACGGAATATTTGGCTCCGTCGTGTCTCTGGATTTCGTGTCTTCTGTGGATATCCCTTCTGAATTAGGTCGCGTGGCGATCATTGGTGCTGGAGCTGTCGGCTGTTATTATGGCGGGCGGCTGGCTCAGCATGGGCATGATGTGCATTTCTTGATGCGCAGTGATTATGAAACAGTCGTCCGTGACGGGCTGCACATCACTAGCCCGCAAGGGGATGTACATATCAAAGTCAATGCCCACCGGAGCACCGCCGACATCGGTCCCTGTGACCTTGTGATCATTGCTATGAAGGTGACATCCAATGCGGCACTGCTGGATCTCCTGCCACCGCTTTTGCATGAGAAAACCGCCTTGCTGACGCTGCAAAATGGACTGGGTAATGAGGAGTTTCTCGCTCAACACTTTGGAGTGGAACGTGTGCTTGGCGGCCTGTGTTTTGTCTGCATCAACCGCATCGCTCCAGGAGTGATCCATCACATCGCCCAAGGCCGGATCAATCTGGGGGAACACACCCGTGCACCCCTGCCCCGCACGCGCCAGATCGCGGCTGAGTTTCAGCGCAGCCAGATTGACTGTCAGGTCATGGAAAGCCTGGTCGCAGCGCGTTGGCAAAAGCTCGTCTGGAACATTCCTTTCAACGGCCTTTCCATCGCCGCCGGTGGCATGGATACCGAGGCCATTTTGGCAAATCCTGCCTTGGAAACCCGTGTGCGGACCCTCATGGCCGAAATCATCCAGACCGCCACCAGCTTGGGCCATACTCTGCCGGAAAACCTCATTGAAACCATGGTAACCAACACCCGCTCCATGGCCGCCTACAAACCCTCCTCCCTCATTGACTATCTGGAGGGCCGTGAGGTGGAGTTAGAAGCCATCTGGGGCCAGCCGATTCGACAGGCCTCCGTGGCTGGCCTTTCCATGCCCCTCGTGCAGGCCCTGCATGATGAGTTAAAAGCCCGTCTGAGCTGAAGCTGTCCCGGCCTCTCAACTCAATAAAAAAACACGCTTCCGCCGCCCGGCCCCGTCCTCATGAAAGATTCCTCCCCCAAGATCGCCTTCGACGAAACCCACGCCGCCGCTTACGACCAGAAATTCGTTAAGATTGCCCCCATCCGCGATGCCCTGCATCTGCTCATCACTGCCGTTTTTTCTCCGCTTCCTGCGCAAGCGCGAATCCTCTGCGTCGGTGCCGGGACCGGCGCGGAAATCATGTACCTGGCGCAGAAAAACCCCGGTTGGCACTTCACCGCCGTCGAGCCCTCCGCGCCCATGCTGGCCGTCTTCCGCCGCAAGGCTGAGGAAAGCGGCATTGCCTCCCGGTGTGAATTTCATGAGGGTTATCTCGACAGCCTTCCGCCTGCGGATGCCTTCGATGCCGCCACCTCTCTGCTCGTTTCCCATTTCATCCTCGCTCCGGCAGACCGCATCGCCTTTTTCCGCGATATCGCCAGTCGCCTCCGTCCCGGCGGTCTCCTGGCCAGCGCGGACCTCGCTTACGATGTAACGTCCCCCGCCTACCCTGGCCTCCTGGATGTCTGGATGCGGATGAGGCTCTCCACCGACCTGACCGAAGAAAACATCGAGGCCATGCGCACCGCCTATAGCCGGGACGTCGCCCTGCTGCCCTTGGAGGAGGTAGGTTCCTTCATCACCACCGGCGGCTTCGAGAAACCGGTCCTCTTCCTCCAGACCGGCCTCATCCATGCCTGGTATGCAAACAAAGCATAGGCAGGCAGAGAGACCAATGCCTCTTCACTTTGCCCGAGCCGGTGATTGAACTTTCCGCCGCCTCAACGTCAGTGCCGGATGTCCGTATCCCGCATTCAGCAAGCCTGTCCTGACACCG
>DMMK01000738.1:457-3865 GCA_003453085.1 Verrucomicrobiales bacterium | reverse complement strand
CGGCATGGGAGATTCCGTGACGAGCTTCACCGCATCAGACTTTAACCGCACGTATGACTCAAATGGACGTGGTTCTGACCATGGCTGGGGTGGGCATCATATGATCATGGGCGGCGGAGTGAATGGCCAGAAGGTGTATGGCAGCTTCCCAGACCCCGACATCACCGTGGCAGGCAATCCGCTGGATACTGGTCGTGGCCGCTGGGTGCCGACCACAGCGGTGGATCAATACGCCGCAACGATGGCGAAGTGGTTTGGCCTCTCCGACTCACAGATTCGGGATGTGTTCCCGAACATCCTGAACTTCGATGCGAATCTGGGATTCATGAAAGCCGCATGAGGAGGAGCTCAGATAGTTTGTCGTGAAATCATTCCTTCGTCCCATCGCTTTCATTTTGCTGCTGCTTTTGGCGGTCTTGTTTGGGCTCATGCTTGGCAAAGGTGGTGGCATTGGGGGATTGTGGGCGGATGTGCAAACATGGTTAGGCCAAAAGCAAGAGAGTCTCCAGCCGGAAGATCCGGCGCTGAAGGCAGGGCTGCCCGTGCCGGATCCTGCGGCGGGTTTGCCACCGGGGCCGCTGAATGATTTACTCAAACCCGATCTCACCCCGGAACAGCAGACGACCATCGTGGGGCAGATGCTGGTGGATTATTGGACAACGGTGCGCTCCCTGCCGAACGGCACTTGGCAGGAGGTGTGTGACCAGCTGGCTGGCGCCAATGGCAAGAAGCTGGCGCTAGTGCCCAAGGAGCACCCGGCGCTGCAAAAGGAGGCTTTTCGCTCCGCTCCTGAGGCACCGGGTATCCACCTGCATGTGATCTCCAGCAGCGGCTGCGCGTTCCAACTCGTTTACGATGGGCCGGACGGGCTGCCTTACACGAAGGATGATCTGGTGCGGAATTTCCCGCCCGACCTGGAGTTTAAGTGAAGCTCGATGGCTCAGGTGTCTTACTTGGCGCGTGTTTGGTACGTGCGGGAGTGAGACTGCGAGGGCACGGCGAGGGTGTAGCTTTTGGCATCGGCACTGACGGTGCAGTGGATGGGATGAGCTGTGCAGGCTTCGCCGAGATCACCGTGATTGGCGATCATGGTTTTATCGGTCGTGTTCTCGTGGTCTTCCCGAATGTTTTCGTGAACTTGATACATGGCGATGAGGGTGGGCGCGGACTTCAGGGCATCGAGAGCGGATTTGCTGGTGCCCTTTTTGGGACCGTTGTTCATGACGGAGACGGTCGGCTGTAGGCTGCGGATAAGGACGGGATTGTTGCTGCTATCCAGGCCGTGATGGTTCACCTGATAGAGATCCACCGTGCCGACAAGATTGACCGGCGTGACGAGCTTTTCCTCCACGTTCCAGGTGAGGTCGCCACCATCAAAGAAACGAAAATCTCCGAACTGAAGCAGGAGGACGACGCTGTTGGCGTTGTCGCTTGGGTCCCCGGCTTTGGGGGGAACGCTGCCTGTGAGTGGGTTGCGGGGAGCATCACTTGATGCGGTGATGAACTTTTGGTTAGCGCCTAGGCAGCGCAGGCTGAGCTTGGGGCTGCCTGAGGTTTGTTTTAAAGGCAGTTCGTCACCTGCGAACAGAGTCACGCGTTTTTCCACCTTCGCGCTCAGGTAGGGGCGTTTCATCAGTGCCCAGCGCATGTCCTGGGGCTTGCCATCGGGGCTGCCTTCGGGCACACCTTTGTCATAAAGGGTGCCGATGGGCATCAGCGCGGCCAGTTCGGCGAGACCACCGAAGTGATCGGCATGGAAGTGGGTGATGACGACGTGGTCGATGCGCTTCAGACCGGCGATTTGAGTAGCCACCTGCTGGATGCGCTGGGGATCGCGCCCTCCGGGATTACCGGTATCCACCAGGATGGATTCGCCTTCTGGGGTGACGATGAGAGTGGAGCCACCGCCTTCGGAATCAATCCAATAAATGTCCAGAGCCCCGTCACGGGCGCTGATGGATGACAGGGAGGCAAAGAAGAGAAAGAGAAACAGTTTCATGCAGAGGCTTCACGCATGGACCGGGCTGTTTCTCTCTCCATGTCCGGAAAAATCCTTGGCTGGTTAGCTTTTCCGGTTCAGTTCGTCCAACTGAGTGTTCAGCGTGCAGAAGTCATAAACGACACCGATCAGCAGGCCGCCACCCGAGATGAGGTAAAGCAGGCCGGTCACCCATTTGCCCTGGTAGAAGCGGTGAACACCGAAGAAGCCGAGGAAGGTTAGCAGAATCCAGGCGGTGGAGTATTCATAAGGGCCCGGGGTGAAACGAGCGTCGGCCTTGCGGTCCATGCCGGGAATGAGGAAGAGGTCCACGATCCAGCCGATGAGGAAGAGGCCGCCGGTGCAAAACCAGAGGATGCCCGTGGCGGGCTTGCCGAAGTAAAAACGGTGGGCTCCGGTGAAGCCGAAGATCCAGAGGATGTAGCCGAGGGCCTTGTTGTGAGTGGAGATGGGAGCGTTGTTCATGGCGTGAGGACAGTGGGTCCGGAAAGAAGGCGTGCTACTGCAATATCGTGACTGGTTTGGAACGTGGTCGTCTGGTGAAATTCCTGCGAAACATCCGGCTGCCTGTTTCGTCTTTAGGGGATGCGTCTGGTCACTCTTCTCTCCGTCTTTGTTCTCGCCTGCGGTCTGGCCTATGGCCAGGCACCCAAGCCTAACGTATTATTCATCGTGGCTGATGATCTGGGCTGGGCCGATGTGGGTTGGCATGGCGGGTTTGGCAAGACGCCGCACATGGACAGGCTGGTGAAGGAAGGGGTGGAGCTTGATCAACATTATGTGCAGCCCGTCTGCACTCCTACCCGCACGGCCCTGATGAGCGGGCGGTATCCTGGGCGCTTTGGCCCGCACTCACTCGCCCCGAGCAATCTGCGCGCCATGCCCCTGGGCACAGTGACGATGGCCTCCATGCTGAAGTCTCTGGGCTATGCCACTTACCAGACGGGCAAGTGGCACCTGGGTGCACGGGTAGAGTGGGGCCCGAATGCCTTCGGCTTTGACCACGGGTACGGAACGCTTACCGGGGCGGCAGATCCATGGACGCACAAGTATCGCGTAGGCCCCTATGAGGACACCTGGCATCGGGATGGCAAGCTCTTCCATGAGGAAGGCAATGCGACTGAACTGGTGGCGGCTGAGGCCGTGCGTCGCATTGAGGAAAAGAAGGGCCCTTGGTTCATCTATGTCCCCTTCCATGCCGTGCATACGCCGGTGGATGCACCCGAAGAGTTCAAGAAACTCTATGAGGGAGTGAAGTTCCATGATGAGCCTGAAAAGCAGGACAGTCGTATGCGAATGGCGGCCATGATTACCCAGTTGGATGCCAAGATCGGCCAGATGGTGGCGGCTTTGGAAAAGACGGGACAGCGGGAGAATACGCTGATTGTTTTCACCAGCGACAATGGCGG
>DMMK01000738.1:0-365 GCA_003453085.1 Verrucomicrobiales bacterium | reverse complement strand
TTTCACCAGCGACAATGGCGGGATCGAGTCCCTCAAGAATGCCTATGTGGGTAAGGTGGGCCATTCCCCGCTGAACAGTGAAAACGATCCGCTGCGCGGGCAGAAGAACACGCTCTATGAAGGGGGCACCCGGGTGTGTGCCTTTGCCAACTGGCCGGGCGTGCTCATTCCGCAGAAGTTTACGACGGCCATGCACGTGGTGGATTGGATGCCCACCCTCGCGACCCTTGTCGGGTATGAGCCGAAGGAGGATCTGAAATGGGATGGCGTGAGCCAGTGGCTGCCGCTGCGCGGGGCGCGCATCATGCCTCCGCCGCGTTCCATCTTCATCGCCCATCGCTCGGGCGATGCCTCGCTGCGGCTGG